>JBFGOX010000446.1:0-3146 GCA_041565015.1 Burkholderiaceae bacterium | reverse complement strand
TTGAAATCTATGTCGAGCACGGCAAGGAGGACCGCTGTGCCTGGGCGATGGACAGCCTCAAAAAGTCGATGCGATGGGACGAGGAGGCGTTCGGGCGCGAGTACGATCTCGATGTGTTCATGATTGTCGCGGTGTCTGACTTTAACATGGGGGCAATGGAGAACAAGGGCCTCAACATCTTCAACGCGCGCCGCGTGCTGGCCGATCCGCAGATCGCCACCGATGCCGACTACGAGCGCATCGAGTCGGTCGTCGGGCACGAGTACTTCCACAACTGGACCGGCAATCGCGTCACCTGTCGGGACTGGTTCCAGCTGAGCCTGAAGGAAGGACTGACCGTCTTTCGCGACCAGCAGTTCTCGGCCGACATGGCCGGCGAGCCGGCGGCGCGCGCCGTGTGCCGCATCAACGACGTGAAGCGGCTGCGCGAAGTGCAGTTCCCCGAGGACGCCGGGCCGATGGCGCACCCTGTGCGGCCGGACAGCTATCAGCAGATAGACAATTTCTATACGCCGACGGTCTACGAAAAAGGCGCCGAGGTCGTCCGCGTGCTGCACACGCTGCTCGGCGAGGACACCTTTCGTCGCGGCATGGACCTGTACTTCGAACGGCACGACGGCCAGGCGGTGACCTGCGACGACTTCGTCGCCGCGATGGCGCAGGCGAGCGGCCGCGACCTGACGCAATTCGGCCGCTGGTACGCGCAGGCCGGCACGCCGCGGGTGACCGCGTCGGGTCGCTACTCGGCCGGCGAAAAACGCTTCGAACTGGCGCTGATCCAGACCACGCCACCGACGCCCGGCCAGGAGAACAAATCGCCGCTGCAGATTCCGCTGTCAATGGGCCTGGTCGATTCCGCCGGCCGCGACATGCGGCTGCAGCTCGAGGGCGAGACCGACACCGATGCGGCGACCACGCGCGCGCTCGAACTGAACCAGACCACCCATACCTTCACGTTCGTCAACGTCGAGACGAAGCCGGTGCCGTCGCTGAACCGCGGCTTCTCGGCACCGATCCGCGTCGACTACGACTACGACGCGCAGGACCTGGCGCTGCTGGCACAGCACGACAGCGACCTGGTCAACCGCTGGGACGCCGGCCAGCGGCTGGCGCTCGCGCGCCTGCTCGCTGCGACCGATGCCTTCGAACTGGACCAGCCGCCGAAAGTCGACGACCTGCTGCATCAGGTGTTCGCACATCTGCTTGCCGATGACACGCTGGCCCCGGCATTTCGCGCCTGCGCCGTCAGCTTGCCGGCCGAATCCGAGATCGCCGAGGCCTGCGCGATCGTCGACCCGATCGCGATCCGCGCGGCGCGCCTGTGGCTGCGGGAATCGCTCGGTCAGTCGCTTGCCGAGCGCTGGCGCGCACTGTATGAAACACAGCGAAGCCCGGAGCCCTACGTACCGGGCGTCGCCGCAGCCGGCCGGCGCGCGCTGCGCAACACCGCGCTCGCTTACCTGTGCGCGACCGGCGTGCCGGAGCCGCTGCAACTGGCGCGCCTGCAGCTAGAAAGCGCCGACAACATGACCGATCGGGTGGCGGCGCTTTCCGCGCTGGTCAGCAGCAACGCACCGTTCAAGGCCGACATCCTCGTGCACCTGGCGCGCGACTGGGCGCACGAGCCGCTGCTGATGAACAAGTGGTTCGAACTGCAGGCCACCGCCATCGCGCATGCCGGCGAAGTGCCGGTGGTCGACCGCGTGCGCGTGCTGATGAAGCACCGCGGCTTCGCCATCACCAACCCGAACAACGTCTACGCGCTGATCGTGTCCTTCTGCGCCAGCAATCCGGCCGAGTTCCATCGCAGCGACGGCTCGGGCTACGCATTCTGGGCCGAGCAGGTGCCGGCGCTCGATCGCATCAATCCGACCGTCGCCGCGCGCCTGGCCCGCACGCTCGAACGCTGGCGCCATTTCACGCCCGACCGGCAGCGGTTGATGCGCGCGGCGCTCGAGCAGGTGGCGCGCGAGCCCAAGCTTTCGGCCAACGTGCGCGAGATCGTCGTCAAGTCGCTGGACGCCGGCTGACCGATCGGGCCGCCGCGCCAACCGACGATGTCCGCGGCCGAACGTTTCGCATCGGGATGGCTGGTCGCGCTGCAGTTCGCCCTGATCGGCGCGCTGCTGCTGACCGCCTGGCCGCCCGGCGCAACGGCGTCGATCGCTGCGGCGGCGATGCTGCTCGTCGCCGCCACAGCGGTCGGCGTGGCGGCGCTGGCGCAGAACCGGCTCGGCAACTTCAACATCCGACCTGAGGTCAAGCCGGGCGCACGACTGGCTACCGGCGGCATCTATCGCTGGATCCGCCACCCGATGTACAGCGCGGTGCTGCTGGCGATGCTCGGGCTGCTGGCGCTCGATGTGCGGCCCTGGCGCCTGCTGCTGTGGCTGGCGCTGCTCGCCGTGCTGATCGCCAAGGCTCGGCGCGAAGAGCGCCATCTGCGCCACCGCTTCCCGCAGTACGCCGCCTATTGCGAACGCACACGGCGCCTGCTGCCGTGGCTCTGGTGAGGCCTCGTCAGGCGTCGTGCCGGTAACGGCTGCGACCGAAGGCAAACAGCGCGCCCAGCGCGAGCAGCGACAGCGCGCCGGTGCCGAGCACGGCCGCGGTGCCCGTTCGCTCGACCAGCAGTGATGCGATGCCCACGCCGGTGGTCTGGCCGAGAAAGAATGCCGACGCGAACAACGACACGGCCGCGCCGCGCGCCGCCGGCGCCATCTGCGTGGCGTTGGTCTGCAGCGTCGTGTGCAGCATGTAGAAGCCGACGCCGAGCACGGTGCAGGCGAGCGGCGCCGTCCACCACACCGGCGCCAGCGCCGCGGCGGCCAGCGCCAGGCCGAGCAGCAAGCCGCCGCCGCGTGCCAGCCCCTGCTCGCCGAGCCGGCGTACCAGCGCCGCCGAGTTCGCCACGAACAGCAGACCGCCGGCGGCGAACAGCATGGTGATCGAACCGGCGCGGGCCAGCGAAATGTCGAACGCCAGGTGCAGGTGCGTGGCCAGAAACGCCAGCGGCCCGAACAGCACGACGCCCTCGAGGAATACGACCGCCAGCACGAAACGCGCCCAGCCGGCGCGCAGGACGAAGGCCGCTTCGCGCAGCAGATGGCCGCTGCGCGGCTGTGGCGGCGCGGCGGCCTCGGCTT
>JBFGOX010000445.1:0-3148 GCA_041565015.1 Burkholderiaceae bacterium | reverse complement strand
CGCCGCCAGGTTGCCGACGCGGTGAAACGGGGCCTGTCGCAGCGCCGCGCCTGCCGACTGTTCGGCGGCGGCGGCCGCCTGCGCTTCGTGCCGCCTGGCGGCGACCGCATCGCCGCTGTAGACGGTCTGCGCGTGCAACTGCTCGTAGCGTTCGACCGTCGAGCGCGCCAGCCGCGCGCGGCTGCCCGCCTCGGCCAGCTGCGCCTGTGCGGCCGCGACACCCTGCAGTGAACGCGCCTGCGCGGCGCGCGCCGCTTCGATGCGCAGGTCGAGGTCGACCGGGTCCATCTCGGCCAGCAGCTGGCCCGCGGCCACCCGATCGCCCTCGTCAACCAGCACCTGCAATACGCGGCCGGCAGCCGTCGGGCCGAGCGAATACGAACTGCGGGCTTCGACCGTGCCGATGCCGAACACGGTCGGCGTCAGCGTCGCCGAGGCCGCCGCCGCGGTCGTCACCCGCACCGGTGCCATCGGGCCCTGGGTGGCGATGACCCAGCCGAAGCCGGCGAGCACGGCAAACGCCGCGGCGCCGACGGCGAACCGGCGCAGCTGAATCCGGTTCATCGCCGCCCCCCGCAGAAGCCGTGCAAGAGAAGCGGAAAGATGCGGCGCGCATGCGACTGCATCGAGCCGGCGCGCGCGAACAGCGCCGCCTGCAGCACGATGCCCTGCACGGTGCCGATGAACAGCACCGCCGCCGCTTCGCTGTCGAGCGTGGCATCGACCTGGCGCGCCTTCTTGGCCGCCTCGAACAGCGCCGCCAGCCGGCGCCGATAGTCGAGCACCAGTTCGCGCAGCCGCAAGCGCGCCGCCGAGTCCCCGGGACGCTGCAGTTCGTGAAACAGGAGGCGCGGCACGCCCGGGTTGGCCTCGACGAACCCGACGTGCGCGACGAACACGCGTTCGATCGTGTCGAGCGGGTCGCGGCCCTCGGCGAACGCCTGCCGCAGCACGGCACCGAGCGATTCGCTGACCCAGTCGAACACCGCGGCCCAGATTGCGTCCTTTTCAGGGAAATGGCGAAACAGCGCGCCGTGGGTGACGCCGACGCGTTCGGCAATGGCGACGGTGGTGATCGCGCCGGGGTCGCGCTCGGCGGCCAGCTTGACCACCGCCTGTACGACGTCGAGTTGCCGCTGCGCCGCCGGCAGCCGCCGACGCAATGGCGGGTTGGTCTTTGGCACCGCCACCTGACTGCGCTTGCTTTTAGTAAGTAACATGTTACTAATTTAGAGGCGGGCCGCGGCCCTGTCAAGGCCGACGCTTCGACCACCTCGGGCCGCCGTCCCCGCCCAGCGGCGAATACCTACCTCGTCGCGCCTACCTCCGGCGGTCGCCAGAGGCTTGGTCGTACTTGATTCGGCTCAAGGCGGTGGCGGCGATTGTGTCCACACTTATCTGTTTTCCGGCGGCTGCGCTGGCCCAGGTCTTGTCCTGCTCCGTGCGGGCGATGCCGGCGCGAACAGCGACTCCGAAGGTGCCCATGATTCGCCGTCAACCCAGCAAACCCCTCGTGTACGCGTGTTCCGGCTGCTCGAGCGCCGCGCAACTGGCCAATGCCGTGGCGCTGAAGCTCGACCGCGCCGGCTTGGCGGAGATGTCGTGCATCGCCGGCGTCGGGGGCGACGTGCCATCGCTCGTGCGCACCGCGAAGTCCGGGCGTCCCATCGTCGCGCTCGACGGCTGCTCGCTGGCCTGCGTCAGGAGTTCCCTGGCCCGGCACGACATCGAGCCGACGCTGTACTTCCTGCTGCCCGAACAAGGCGTGCGCAAGCGCCACCACACCGATTTCGATCTGGTGCAGGCGCAACGCGTCTTTAACACCGTCAGCGGGCGGATTTCGCGCACGCTGCCCGGCCAGGCGGACCAGAAGGCGGCACTGACGCTGCCGAGGATCGCCGAAGGAGCCTGCTGATGAACTTCGCCAAACTGCCACCGCTGATGCTCGCCGGCCGCGTCCTGAAACCGATCGTCCAGGGCGGCATGGGCGTGGGCATTTCGGCGCATCGCCTCGCCGGCACGGTCGCCGCCAACAATGCGGTCGGCACGCTGGCCTCCGTCGACCTGCGTCGCCACCATCCTGACTTGATGGCGCGCACGACCAGCATCGGCCTCGGGCCGGAAGCCAAGTCGGCCATCAACAAGGCCAATCTCGAAGCGCTCGACCGCGAGATCGGTGCCGCGCGGCGCATCGCCGCCGGCGCCGGCCTGCTGGCGGTCAACGTGATGCGCGCGGTATCCGAATACGCCGCCTACGTGCGGCAGGCGTGCAAGAGCGGCATCGACGCGATCGTCGTCGGCGCCGGGCTGCCACTCGACCTGCCGGAGATGACCGCCGGCTTTCCGCGCGTGGCGCTGGTGCCCATCCTGTCCGACGCGCGGGGCATCAACCTGATCCTGAAGAAGTGGGAGCGCAAGGGCCGTCTGCCCGACGCGATCGTCATCGAGCACCCGAAACACGCCGGCGGCCACCTCGGCGCCGCGCGCATCGAGGAACTCGGCGATCCGCGCTTCGAGTTCGAGAACGTGCTGCCGGAGGCGCGCGCGCTGCTGCGCTCGTTCGGCGCCGAGGACCAGGTGCCGCTGATCCCGGCCGGCGGCATCAATTCGCCGCAGCGGGTGCGTGAACTGTTCGACCTCGGCGCCTCGGCGGTGCAGGTCGGC
Source organism: Burkholderiaceae bacterium (assembly GCA_041565015.1). Classification (GTDB taxonomy): domain Bacteria; phylum Pseudomonadota; class Gammaproteobacteria; order Burkholderiales; family Burkholderiaceae_F; genus JADJWR01. Next base: position 484 of record JBFGOX010000445.1, on the reverse strand, counting down.
ACGGCGTTCGCGGTCACCGAGGAAGGCGACGCGCACGCGGAATTCAAGCGCGTGCTGGCCGAAGCGAAGCGCGACGATATCGTCGAGTTCTTCAGCGTCGCCGGACTGCCGGCGCGCGCCGTGCGCACGCCGTGGCTCGAGCGCTACCTGAACTCGGCTCCGAAGCTGCAGGCCAAGGTGGCCGAGCGCGGTCGCGGCAAGGCGCGCTGCACGATGCTGTTCGACTGCCTGGCGCAGTGCGGGCTGCGCGACGGCATCGCCAAGTTCGGCCAGTTCTGCATCGACCATCAACTTGCGGCGGCAATGCGCGGCGATCTTCGCAACGGCCTGTTCTTCCGCGGCGACGGCCGGTTGCCGTTCGGCGACCAGATCCGCCCGGTGCGCGAGCTGATCGCCTTCCTGCTGGGCGAGCCGGTGGAGCGGGCTGAACACGCCGGCGCAGTCGAGGCGTTCGCCGTTCCCGCCTGAAAATGGTGGTCGCTCG
>JBFGOX010000444.1:0-3149 GCA_041565015.1 Burkholderiaceae bacterium | reverse complement strand
TGACCAAGTTAATTCTTGCGCAGGGAAGCGTTAGCAACGGTCGTTTCGCCCCAAGCCCTTCAGCACCGTTGCCCACGCCGCCCTGCCGTTGTGGAGACGGCTGTGATGGCAAAGTCCCGAACTGCTTTCCGCCGCACCGCGGTTGCGGTGCTGTGCGCCGTGGGCGGTGCCGTCTCGGCACAGACCCGCGAAACCACATTGCCGCGCGTGGTGGTCGAAACGCAGGCGCCGCCGGCCGAATTGCGCCGAGTCGACGCCAACGCGCTGAGCACCGCGCCGTTGTCGGAAACGCCGCTTTCGGCCGCCGTCATCGATGCCGAGCGGTTGCGCGAGCGCGGCGCCGCCAGCCTGTCGGCGGCGATTCGCGACGAGCCGGCGGCTGCCGACGCGTACAACACGATCGGCTACATCGAATCGCTGCAGGTACGCGGTTTTCGCCTCGACAGCCTGCTCAATTACCGACGCGACGGTCTGCCGTTGTCGAACCACGCACCCGTCGCGCTGGAAAACGTCGACGCGATCGAACTCATCAGGGGTGTGGCCGGCGTGCTCGGCGGCAGCGGCACGCCGGGCGGGCTGGTCAACTACCGTCTGAAGCAGCCGACCGACTCGCCACTTCGTACCGTGCTCGGGGAGGTTTCAGAGCGCGGCACGCGGCTGGCGCACGGCGACTTCGGCGGCCGGTTCGGCTCCAGCGGCGCCTTCGGCTACCGGATCAATGTCGCTGCGGCGGAACGCCGGCCGCACGCACGCGATGCGGACGGCGACCGGCGTTTCATCAGCGGTTTTTTCGACTGGCGCGTGGCCCCGGCGACGACGCTGATTGCCGAATTCGAGCATCACGCGATTCGCCAGGTCAGCGTGCCGGGATATGGCCTGCTCGACGTCGATGGGGACGGGATTGCCGAAACGTTGCCGGCGCCGATTTCGCCGCGGGTCAACCTGAACGCACAGCCGTGGACGCAGCCGTTTGAAAGCCGCGCAACGACCGCTTCGCTGCGCTGGCGACAGCAACTGTCGCGCCAATGGCGCGCCGAGGTGCAGGCGGCCATGCAGCGGATCCGAACCAATGACCGCATCGCGTTTCCGGACGGCTGCAGCACCGGCCCCGCATACGTCTACCCGGGCCTGTGCGGCAACGGTGATGTCGATATCTATGACTTTCGCAGCGACGACGAGCGGCGGCGCACGCGCACGCTCGATGCATTCGTCAGCGGGACCGCGGCCACCGGCGGCATCACCCACGAGTTGCGCTTTGGCGCGCGCCGAACGCGCTATTCGGAGCGTTTTCCGCCGCTGCAGGCCTACAACTTCGTCGGCACGACCAATGTCAATGCGCCGGTCGTGCTGCCCGCCGATCCGACGCCCAGCGTGCTCAACACGCTGGCCGATCTGAAGACAGACGAACTGTCGGCTTCCGACGTGCTGCGCGCTGGCCGCGCATCGCTGTGGCTCGGCGCGCGCTGGGTGCAGATCGAGCGTGCCAGCGAGCGCACCGACGGGACGGAGGCGACCCGCTTCGACCAGCGCTTCGTCACGCCCTGGGTCGCGCTCGGGTGGCAGCCCTGGGCCGGCGGCTTCGGCTACCTGTCCTTCGGCCGCGGCGTGGAGATTGAATCGGTGCCGAACCGTCCGGACGATTTCGTCAACTTCGGCGCCGCGCTGCCGGCGCTGAAGAGCGAGCAGGTTGAACTGGGGTTCAAGCAGTTGACGGCCGAAGGGCACGCGCTGGCGCTGACGCTGTTTTCGATCGACAAGCCCTACGGGGACGATGTGCCGCAGGCCGACGGCCGGGCGCTTCGCGTGGCCGGGGCGCGCGAGTCGCGGCATCGCGGACTCGAGGCAACCGTCGCCCTGCAGGCCGGCCGCACGCTGCGGCTCGAGGGTCGCGCCGCCTGGATCGATGCGAAGACGAGGCGCGCGATCGATCCGGCGCTGATCGGCAAGCGCACGACCAACGTGGCGCCGTTCGCCGCGTCGCTCGCCGCGGCCTGGAAGATCGATGCGGTGCCCGGTTTGCAGCTGAACAACCTGCTGACCTATAGCGGCCGCAAGGCGGTCACTGCCGACAATGCGGTCGAACTGCCGTCGTACTGGCAGTGGGATATCGCCGGCCTGTATCGATGGGTGTGGGCGGGCACGCGGATGACGCTTGCGGCCGGCATCGACAACGTGACCGACCGCCGCTACTGGCGCGAGGCGCCGACACAGAGCTGGGGCGGCATCTATCTGTTCCCGGCGCAGCCGCGCAGCCTGCGGCTGTCGCTGAGCGCCAGCTGGTAGCGCCGGCCGCCAGGACCGGTTCAGTGCGCGTGCGCGCCGTCCTCGGCGGGCGCGCTCTCGCCGGCACCGTTGGTGGTCCCGGCGCTGAGCAGCCGTGTCTTCGACAGAATGCCGGCCGACTCGAGGATCGGATAAGCAACCGAGCAGAACAGCGAGTTGACGCGCTTGAAGTCGGACAGCAGGTCCAGATGCAGCGAGCTGGTCTCGACCGACTGCGGCGAGTTGCCGGAGAGCCGCTGCAGATGGTTGTCGGCGTAACGCATCTCGAGCTCGCGAAAATCAACTTTCTCGGCGATCAGCTGCTGCGCGCTTTTCAGGTCGCCGTTCAGGAAGACGGCCACGGCGAGCTTCAGGTTTCCGAGCAGCCGCTGGTGAAGTTCCTCGATTTCGGTCATTCCCGCGCCCGAGAACGACAGGCCGTGCTGGATCTTCTTCTCCGCCACATCGAGCAGCATGCGCTCGATGATGTCGCCGGCATGTTCCATGTTGATGGTGAACTGCATGATGTCGGCCCACCGCTTCGACTCGGCCGACTCGAGTTCCTCGCGGCTGACCTGCGTCAGGTACAGCTTGATCGCCGTATAAAGGCGGTCGATTTCGTCATCGCGCGCGCGCAGTCGCTCGGCCAGTGCGAAGTCGTTGCTCTTCAGCGTCGCCAGCAGCCCGGCCAGCATGTCCTGCACCACGTCGGCGAGGCGAATCGCCTCGCGCGCGGCGTTGCCAATCGCCAGCGCCGGCGTGCCCAATGCCGTCGGGTCGAGGTGCCGTGCGGTTCCGGGCAGCGCATCGGTGGACGGTGCGGGCAACCAGCGTTCGATGGCGTGCGCAAAACTGCCGGTGAACTGCACGAAGACGATCGCCAGCCC
>JBFGOX010000443.1:0-3169 GCA_041565015.1 Burkholderiaceae bacterium | reverse complement strand
GATCAGCGTCACCGCGTGAGCGATGTCGGCGACGCCCTTCTTCGTCGCGTCGGCCGCGTGCCGCAGGCCGACGCCGAGCTGAGCCGCATCGTCGGCCTGCTCGGCGGCGAGGCGTCGATGATCGCCAGCCGCGCGCTGGCCGAAACACTGACCGATCGCGCGCTCGTTCGCCTGCTTGCAAATCGTTTCACCGAGGCGCTGGCCGATTGCGATCGCGCGGTGCAGCTTGCCGGCGGCATGCCGCCGCTGCTGAAGGGCAGCGCCGGGTTCAGCGCGCTGGCGCGGCGCGCAAAGGTGCGCGCGCGACCGGGCTCGCCGGTACACGACGCCGACGCCGCGGCGCGCGACATCGAGGCGGCGCGAAAACTCGGCGGGCAGGACTGGCTGATCGACGAGCTCGATTGCACGCTGGCGCGTGAGCGCGGCGACTGGGCGCGCGTGGCGCAGCTGTCGCCGGAAATTGGCGCGCGGCTTCAGGCTGACGGATTCGCCGTCGGGCACGTGTTCTGCGCGCTGCGTACGGCGCAGGCGCTGCTCGAACTGGCGCGGCCGGGCGAGGCGCAGCGCGCGCTCGACGAGGCGCTGCCGCTGCTGGAAAGCCACGGACCGCCCGATCAGCTGGGCCGTGCGCTGCTCGTCGCCGCACGCATCGCCAGCGAGCGTGGCGAGCACGAGGTCGCCTGGCGCGATGCCGAGCGGGCGCTGTCGATCGGCGAGTCGCTGGTGCGCCACTTTCGTGCGCTGGCCGACCAGCACCGTTTCGTCGCCGACAAGCTGCAGCAGTACCGGCAGGCGTTCGCGATCGCCCTGGCCGGCGGCGACGCCATAGGCATCGCCCGCGCCTGGAGCGTGGCCGAGCGCGCCAAGGGTTTCTATCTGTGCCAACTGCTTGCCAATGCCGACGTGCCGCTGTTCGAAGGCGTCGATCCGGACCTGCAGCGGCGGTTGCGCGAAATTGAAGACCGGCTCGACACGCTCGACTTGCAACTGGCACGGACCGACCCGGGTCCACGGTTCGAGACCCTGGCCGCTGAGTTGCAACGGCTGCAGACGCAGCGGGACGCGGTTTGCAACGAAGCGATGCGCGGCAACCCGCGCTGGGCCGCCTTGCGCTCGCCGCCGCCGCCGGACATCGAGGCGCTGCTGGCGCGAATCAACGGAAGCTGCGTGTTGCTGTCGCTTTTCGTTTTGCCGGACCCGCAGGGTATCGAGGTGCACTGCTTCTGCAACGACGGTGCCGCACCGCTGCATCGCCGGCTGCAGTTCAGCTGGGAAGACATGCGGCAGCTCGAAGCCTGCCGCGCCGATCTGGAACGCTATGGCGCCAACGATCCCTTCCTGCCAGCGCTGCCGCAGGCGCAGTGCGCGCAACTGTTCGCGCCGGAACTTGTCGCACAACTGACGCCCGAGCGGCCATTGCTGATCAGCGCGCACGGCATCTTCGCCTCGCTGGCGCTGCCGGCAACGCGGCTCGAGGACGGGCGCCGGCTCATCGAGCACTGTCCGGTACAACTGGTGCCCACGCTGGCGCTGCTGGCGCAGCCGTTGCGCGAACGCGCGGCGCCGCCGGCGCAACACCTGCGGGTGCTGCTGCTCGGGTGCGCGCAGGACGGCTTCCGCAGTCCGCCGCTCGACGACGTGGCGAGCGAAATCGACGAGCTGCGGCAGCTGTGGTTGGAGAAGGACGCGGAGGTGCAGGCCGAACTGCTGCAGCCGGACCAGACGCCGCCGGAAAGACAATGCGCGCCCGAACACTGGCGCGCCGCACGCTTCGTCCATGTCGCTTGCCACGGCACGTTCGATCCAACGCAGCCGTTCGATGCCGCGCTGCTGCTCGGCCGCGACAAGCTGCGCGCCTCCGAGTTCTTCACCGTGCGCCTGGCGGCCGAAGCCGTGATCCTCAGCGCCTGCGATGTCGGCCGCCGGGCCGAGATGCTCGACGGCATTGCCGCCGCTTTCGACGAATGGCTGGGTCTTTACCTGCCGCTGTTCTATGCCGGCGCCTCGGCGCTGGTGGCCAGCCGCTGGGCCGCCAACTCGGCGCAAGCGCGCGCGTTCATGCGCGTGCTGCACGGCGAACTGGCCAACGGCGCCTCGCCCATGCGGGCGGTGCGTGCCGCCAGTGTTTCGATGCTGAACCTGCCTGACGTGTTCTGGGCCAACTGGGTCGTCGCCGGCGTGCCGCGGCTTGATGATTGAAGCGGGTGCGCTTGCGACCGATCATTGAAGGGTCGCGTCTCGGAACCGTATGCCCGGCGCGGGCCACCTGCCGATGGCCGGAAACATCAATACACGCAGCGGAGTGATCGATGCCGAACCTGTTCACGATTGAGTTGCCGAAGGACGCCGGCGCCGCCGCCGGCGAAATCCAGCGCCGGCTGGCCGAGGCCGACGGCGTGGCCCGCAGCGGCATGCTGGCATCGCGATCGCTCGACCCGGTGTCGATCGGCGTGTGGGTGCAAATGGCCGCCGGTGCCTTCGACGTCGGCGAAAAACTCGTCGGTGCGCTGATGCAGGTGTTCGGCATCGTGAGGGAGAAGAACATCAAGGGCGCCAGGCTGAAGCTCGAAGGCATGGAGATCGAACTGGGCGAGATGTCGGTCGACGAGTTCGAGAAGGTCGTCGCGCGGCTGAAGAAGACAGCGACCTGACGATGGCTGTTGCCTCGTCTTCGTCCGTTTCGCCGGCGTAAGCTGGCATCATCGATCTGGAGAAAGCACTGCGAAAAAGGTGCAACGATGAAGAGCCAGGGCAGCGAGCAGTATCAGGACATCCGCGAAGCCGTGCGCGACCTGTGCGCGCAGTTTCCGGACGAGTATTTCCGCAAGATCGACGAGGAGCGCGGTTACCCGGAAGCGTTCGTCGACGCATTGACCAAGGCCGGCTGGCTGGCGGCGCTGATCCCGGCCGACTACGGCGGCTCGGGGCTCGGCCTGGCCGAGGCCTCGGTGATCATGGAAGAGATCAACCGCAACGGCGGCAACTCCGGCGCCTGCCACGGCCAGATGTACAACATGGGCACGCTGCTGCGGCACGGCTCGGAAGAACAGAAGCGCAAATACCTGCCGAAGATCGCCAGCGGCGAACTGCGGCTGCAGTCGATGGCGGTCACGGAACCCACCACCGGCACCGACACCACGCGCATCAAGACGGTGGCGGTGAAGAAGGG
>JBFGOX010000442.1:0-3178 GCA_041565015.1 Burkholderiaceae bacterium | reverse complement strand
GATGTGGCGCGGTCTCGGCGAGGCGATCGATCAGCTGTCGGCCGATGAGGCCGTGCGCTGCATCGTCCTGCGCGGCGCCGGCGAGAAGTCGTTCTCCCCCGGCAACGACATCGCCGAGTTCGCCACCGAGCGCGCCGACAAGCAGCAGGCAATCGCCTACGGCGAAGTGATGCACGCCACCGCGCAGGCGTTCGACAGCTGCCGACACCCGATCGTGGCGCAGATCCACGGCATCTGCGTCGGCGGCGGGCTGGAGATCGCCGCGCTGGCCGACATCCGCATCTGCGGCCAATCGAGCCGTTTCGGCGCGCCGATCAAGAACCTCGGCCTGGTGATGGCCTACGCCGAGATGGCGCCGCTGGTGCGGCTGGTCGGCACCAGCGTGGCGCTGGAGATCCTGCTCGAAGGGCGGATCTTCGATGCCGCCGAGGCGAAGGACAAGGGGCTAGTCACGCGCGTGGTGCCCGATGCGAAGGTCGAGGCCGAGGCGCGCGCCACCGCGCAGCGCGTCGCCGACGGTGCGCCGCTGGTGGCGCGCTGGCACAAGAAGTTCGCCCGCCGCCTGGCCGATCCGAGCCCGCTCACCGACGCCGAGCGTGACGAATGCTTCGACTGCTTCGACACCGAGGACTTCCGCATCGGCTACGCGGCGTTTCTCGCCAAGCGCAAGCCCGATTTCGTCGGCCGCTGAGCGCAACAAACGCATGGAGGGCCGGATGAGCAGGACAGGACCCCTGACCGGCATGCGCGTGCTGGAACTGGCGCAGATCATGTCGGGGCCGACTGCCGGCATGCTGCTTGCCGATCTCGGCGCCGACGTGATCAAGGTCGAGAAGATCCCCGGCGGCGACGATTCGCGCGGCTACACCGATCCGCGGCTGTACGGGGTGTCGGCGCCGTTCCTGATGATGAACCGCAACAAGCGTGGCCTGGCGCTGAACCTGAAGCACGCGCAGGGACGCGACGTGCTGCTGCGGATGGTCGAGAGCGCCGACGTGCTGCTGGAAAATTTCCGCACCGGCACGCTGGAGAAGCTCGGCCTCGGCTACGAGGTGCTGCGGCAGGCGAACCCGGGGCTCATCTACGCCACGGTGACCGGCTACGGCCGCACCGGGCCGTATGCCGACAAAGGCGGCTTCGACCTGATCGCGCAGGGCTTCGGCGGGCTGATGTCGATCACCGGCGAGCCGGGCGGGCCGCCGGCGAAGGTCGGCCCGCCGGTGTCCGACATCAACGGCGGCATGCTGGCCGCGCTCGGCATCGTCGCCGCCTACGCGCACAAGCTTCGCACCGGCGAGGGGCAGATCGTCGACACCTCGCTGATGGAGGCAGCGCTGCAGCAGACCTACTGGCATGCCGCCGTGTACTTCGCCACCGGTGATTCGCCGGGGCCGACCGGCTCGGCGCACATCCTCACCGCGCCGTACCAGGCGTTTCACGCCAGCGACGGCTGGATCAACATCGGCGGCGCCAACCAGGCCAACTGGGAGCGCATCGCAACGGTGCTTGGGCACCCGGAGTGGCGCGACGATCCGCGCTTTGCCACCAACACCGCGCGCAAGGAGAACCTGCCGGCGCTGGTCGAACTGATGAACGCGGTGCTTTCCACGCGCACGCGCGCCGAGTGGCTGGCTGCGTTCGATGCCGCCGGCGTGCCGGCCGGGCCGGTGCATTCGATCGGCGAGGCGCTGGACCATCCGCAGACGCTGGCGCGCGAGATGGTTGTCGAAACACGGCATCCGCAGGCCGGCCCGGTCAAGAGCATCGGCTGTCCGATCCGCCTGTCGGCCACGCCGGCTGCGGTCACGCGGCCGGCGCCGCTGCTCGGCGAGCACACGCGCGAAGTGCTGCGCGAGTTCGACTTCGGCGAGGCCGAAATCGACGCGCTGCTGGCCGCCGGCGTCGTGCAGGACGGCACCGGGACGCGCGGCTGATTCCGCCTGCCGCAGTCCCGCTCGGGTTGTCGCAATCCGAGTCGATACAATCCGCGCTTTGGCGAAATCCCGACGATGAACGTCAAGTCGCGAGCGGCACCGCTGGTCGGCGTGGTGATGGGGTCGAACTCCGACTGGGACATCATGCAGCAGGCCTGCGAGGTGCTGAAGGAATTCGGCGTGTCTTTCGAGGCCAAGGTCGTCTCCGCGCACCGCACGCCGGACGAAATGTTCGCTTACGCGGACGAGGCCCGCGCGCGCGGCCTGCGCGTGATCATCGCCGGCGCCGGCGGCGCGGCGCACCTGCCCGGCATGCTCGCCTCGAAGACCGTCATTCCGGTGCTCGGCGTGCCGGTGCCATCGCGCTACCTGCGCGGCGAAGACAGCCTGCTGTCGATCGTTCAGATGCCGAAGGGCGTGCCGGTGGCCACGTTCGCCATTGGCGAGGCGGGTGCGGCGAATGCCGCGCTGTTCGCGGTTGCGATGCTCGCCACTGCGGACGCCGAACTGGCGCAGAAGCTCGCGCAGTTCCGCGCCACGCAGACAGAAAAGGCGCGCAACATGACGCTGCCGCTGTGACGCCGGACATCGGCCGCGAACCGTGAGGCGTCGACGCCAGTGCGCCTGAAACATCTCCTACCTGACGCTGTGTTATCGATCGATCCATGACCGCACCCCCGCTCGCGCCGATCCTTCCCGGAAACTGGCTCGGCCTGTTCGGCGGCGGACAACTCGGCCGCATGTTCGCAATGTCCGCGGCCAGCCTCGGCTACAAGGTCCTGGTGGTCGATCCCGATGCCTACAGTCCGGCCGGCGCGGTCTCCGAGGAGCACTTGTGCGCCAGCTACGACGACGAGGCGGTGCTGGTCGAGATGGCCGAGCGCTGCCAGGCAGTGACGCTCGAGTTCGAAAACGTGCCGGCCGCCGCGCTGCGCCGGCTGGCCGACCACATGCCGGTGCGGCCGTCCGCCGATGCGGTGGCGGTCGCGCAGGACCGCATCTTCGAGAAGCGGTTCATGGTCGCCAACCACATCGAGGTCGGACCGCACAAGGTCGTCGAGCGCATCGACGACCTGCAACGCGCGCCGGACGCGCTTTTTCCGGGCATCCTGAAGACGGCCAGGCTCGGCTACGACGGCAAGGGACAGGCGTCGGTCAGCACCCGCGAGCAGGCGATCGAGCAATGGACACGGCTCGGTCGCGTCGCCTGCGTGCTGGAAAAGCGCCTGCCGCTGCTGCGCGAG
>JBFGOX010000441.1:0-3198 GCA_041565015.1 Burkholderiaceae bacterium | reverse complement strand
GCATCGTCGAACTCGCCAACCGGATCGCAACGGCCTTTCTCTGGATCGTGCTCGCCGTGACGGCGGCGACGATCATCGGCTGGTGGTGGATCGATCCGTCGCAGGCGCTGCCGGCTGCGGTTGCGGTACTGGTGGCCACCTGCCCCTGCGCGCTGTCTCTGGCGGCACCGGCGGCGCTGGCGGCGACGCAGTCGCGGCTGGCCGAGCGTGGCGTGCTCACCGCACGCAGCGCTGCGCTCGAGGCGCTGGCCGGCATCGACGTGCTGGCCTGCGACAAGACCGGCACGCTGACCACCACCGAGCCGGCCCTGACCCGTGTCATCGCGCTGCGCGGCCACCGCAGCACCGAAGTCCTTTCGCTGGCCGCGGCGCTCGAATCCGTGGCGGCACATCCGTTCGCGCGTGCACTCGCGCAGTCGGTCAAGGCCACACACACCGCAGTGCCGGCAGCGCAGGACGTCTCGCTCACGCCGTCGGCGGGCATCGAAGGCACGGTAGCCGGCCGCCGCCTGCGCATCGGCAAGATCGAGTACGCGCTGGCGCTCGCAGGCCAGGACGTGCAGAAGGCGTGGTTCCGGCGCTGGGCATCGCTCGCCTCGCAGCTGCCGCGCGAAGACAGCGTGATCGCGCTGGCCGACGTGCACGGCGCGCTGGCGCTGTTCGCTTTCGGCGAAGCGTTGCGCCCCGATGCGGCGGCACTCGTCGACGCGGCGCGCGCCGGCGGCGTCGAGGTGCTGCTCGTTTCGGGCGACCGTGCCGGCGCCGTCGAGCGGATCGCGCGCGCGCTCGGTATCGAGCGCGCCTACGCGCAGCAGACGCCGGCGAGCAAGCGCGAACTCGTCGCGCAGCTGCAGGGTTCGGGCCGGCGTGTGGCGATGCTGGGCGACGGCTTCAACGACGCGCCGGTGCTGGCGCAGGCCGATGTGTCGATCGCGATGGCCGAAGGTGCATCGCTGGCGCAGGCGCGCGCGGATTTCATCGTGCTCAGTTCGCGCGCCGGCGACGTGGCCGCGCTGCTGAAGACCGCGCGCATCGGGATGCGAATCGTGCGCCAGAATTTCGCCTGGGCGCTGCTGTACAACGTCGGTGCGATCCCGCTGGCGGCCTTCGGATGGCTGTCGCCTGCGCTGGCGGCCGTGGGCATGGCACTGAGTTCGGCGGTGGTCGTCGGCAACGCGCTGCGCGCGCGCCGCTGACCGTCGCTTCGTATCGGATCGCGCTCGTTGGACGCCGGCAGCCGAAACACCTGATGGACGCGCTGTATCTGCTGATCCCGCTGTCGGTCGTGCTCGTGCTGGCGATCGGCGGGGTGCTGGTGTGGGCGGCGATGAGCGGCCAGTTCGAGCATCTCGAGGACGAGGGTCGCCGAATCCTCGATGACGATCATTTGTCGTCGACAGAACAGCGGCAGGGCGATGGCGGCGATTCGCGTCGTGGCTGAGGCGGGTGCCGTTGCCTGCGCGGCGGCCGTCGCGATCGGTGCGCAATTGACGTGCATCAAGCGGCAGCGGGGAGGCTTACTTACGATGCGCGTCGTCCGCAATCCGCTGAATCCAATCGAGTCCGTCCCGTGCAACCGACAGGGTCGTGCGGGCGGACTGCCGTAGTCTGCACGCCTAGGGGTATCAGGCCGCAACCGACCCGAAGACGGGCGAGACCGATGTGCCGGGAGGAAGAACGAACATGAGCAAATCCACCGCAGCGACCTACGACTACGGCGTGATTCGCGCCTTTTCGATCATGACCGTCGTCTGGGGCATCGTCGGCATGCTGGTCGGCGTCTTCATCGCCGCGCAGATGGCCTGGCCGGCGCTGAACTTCGACGTCGCGTGGCTGAGTTTCGGCCGCCTGCGCCCGCTGCACACCAACGCGGTGATCTTCGCCTTCGGCGGCTGCGCGCTGTTCGCGACCAGCTACTACGTCGTGCAGCGCACGTCGCAGGCGCCGCTGTTCGCCAACGGCCTGGCCTGGTTCACCTTCTGGGGCTGGCAGGCGGTGATCGTGCTGGCCGCGGTGACGCTGCCGCTCGGCATCACGACCAGCAAGGAATATGCCGAGCTCGAGTGGCCGATCGACCTGCTGATCGCGGTGGTCTGGGTTGCCTACGCGGTCGTGTTCTTCGGCACCATCGCCAAGCGCAAGGTCTCGCACATCTACGTGGCCAACTGGTTCTTCGGCGCCTACATCCTCACTGTCGCGCTGCTGCACATCGTCAACAGCGTGGCGATGCCGGTCAGCCTGACCAAGTCGTATTCGGCCTACCCGGGCGCGATCGACGCCATGGTGCAGTGGTGGTACGGCCACAACGCGGTGGGCTTTTTCCTCACCGCCGGCTTCCTCGGCATCATGTACTACTTCATTCCGAAGGCGGCCGGACGGCCCGTGTACTCGTACCGGCTCAGCGTGGTGCACTTCTGGGCGCTGATCTTCACCTACATGTGGGCCGGCCCGCACCATCTGCATTACACGGCGCTGCCCGACTGGGCGCAGTCGCTCGGCATGATCTTTTCGCTGATCCTGCTGGCGCCGTCGTGGGGCGGCATGATCAACGGCATCATGACCTTGAGCGGTGCCTGGCACAAGCTGCGCGACGATCCGATCCTGAAGTTCCTGATCGTCTCGCTGTCGTTCTACGGCATGTCGACCTTCGAGGGGCCGATGATGTCGATCAAGACCGTCAATGCGCTGTCGCACTATACGGACTGGACCATCGGCCACGTGCATTCCGGCGCGCTCGGCTGGGTCGGCCTGATCACGATGGGCGCCATTTACTACCTGCTGCCGCGCCTGTACGGCCGCACCGAGATGTACTCGATGCCGTGGGTGACGCTGCACTTCTGGGTCGCCACCATCGGCATCGTGCTGTACATCGCGGCGATGTGGATCGCCGGCGTGATGCAGGGGCTGATGTGGCGCGCCGTGAACGAGGACGGCACGCTCACCTACACGTTCATCGAGAGCGTCAAGGCGACCTATCCCTTCTACGTGATCCGTCTGCTCGGCGGCCTGCTGTACCTCGGCGGCATCTGCCTGATGGGATGGAACGTGTACAAGACGGTGCGCGCCGGCAAGCCGGTCGACGACCCGGTGCCGGCGGCGCTGGCGCACGCCTGATCGCACCAGCCGAGGAGCCGACAGCATGAAACTGACGCACGACTTCATCGAGCGCAACTCCTGGCTGATGATCATCCTGATCGT
>JBFGOX010000440.1:0-3200 GCA_041565015.1 Burkholderiaceae bacterium | reverse complement strand
GGTACCACGCCAGGGTTGAATTTCATCTACGTTCACCTGAACCGGGCCATCCGGTCGCAGCGGGTGTCGATGATCTACGTCACCGGGCCGGGGCACGGCGGCCCGGCGGTGGTCGCCCAGACCTGGCTCGATGGCGTCTACAGCGAGCTGTATCCCGACGTCTCGCTTGACGAAGAAGGCATGCGGCGCCTGTTCAAGCAATTTTCGTTTCCGGGCGGAATCCCCAGCCACGCCGCGCCCGAGACACCGGGCTCGATCCACGAAGGGGGCGAACTCGGCTACGCGCTGGCGCATGCCTACGGCGCCGTCTTCGACAACCCGGAGCTGATCGCCGCCTGCGTCATCGGCGACGGCGAGGCGGAAACCGGCCCGCTGGCCGCGAGCTGGCACTCGAACAAGTTCCTCAACCCGGCGCGCGACGGTGCCGTGCTGCCGATCCTGCACCTGAACGGCTACAAGATCGCCGGGCCGACGGTACTGGCGCGAATACCGCGCGACGAACTCGCGCAATTGCTGCGCGGCTGCGGACACGAGCCGATCTTCGTCGAAGGCCATGAGCCGGCGCCGATGCACCAGGCGATGGCCGCGGCGCTCGACGCCGCCGTGCGCCGGATCCGGTCGTTCCAGAAGGACGCGCGCACGAAGGGCTTCGACACGCGGCCGGCCTGGCCGGCGATCGTGCTGGTGACGCCGAAGGGCTGGACCGGGCCGCAGACCATCGACGGCAAGCCCGTCGAAGGCTCGTTCCGCTCGCACCAGGTCCCATTCGGCGACGTGGTCGGCCACCCGGAACGGCTGCAGATGCTCGAGGACTGGCTGCGCAGCTACCGGCCGGAGGAACTGTTCGACGACGCGGGACGACCGCACGCCGAACTGCGGGCACTGGCACCGCAGGGCGAACGGCGCATGGGCGCGAATCCGCACGCCAACGGCGGCATTTTGTTGCGTGACCTGCGCCTGCCCGACTTTCGCCGCTATGCGGTAACGGTCGCGTCGCCCGGCGCCGTCAATGGCGAAGCCACGCGCGTGCAGGGCAGCTACATCCGCGACGTGATGAAGCTGAATGCGGAAGCAGCCAATTTCCGCGTCTTCTCGCCGGACGAGACGGCATCGAACCGCTGGGGTGCCGTGTTCGAAGTGACCAAGCGCTGCTCGGTCGGCGAGATCTCGGCCGAGGACGAGAACGTTGCAGCCGACGGCCGGGTGATGGAGGTGCTGTCAGAGCACCTGTGCCAAGGCTGGCTGGAAGGCTATCTGCTGACCGGCCGCCACGGTTTCTTTTCCTGCTACGAGGCATTCATCCACATCGTCGACTCGATGTTCAACCAGCACGCCAAGTGGCTGAAGGTCACGCGCGAGATCCCGTGGCGGCGGCCGATCGCTTCGTTGAACATCCTGCTGACCTCGCACGTCTGGCGGCAGGACCACAACGGCTTTTCGCACCAGGATCCCGGCTTCATCGACCATGTGGTCAACAAGAAGGCAAACATCATCCGCGTGTACCTGCCGCCCGATGCGAACACGCTGCTGTACGTGACCGAGGAATGCCTGGCCAGCCGCAATCTGGTCAACGTGATCGTCGCTGGCAAGCAGTCGATGCCGCAGTGGCTGTCGATGGACGCGGCGATCAAACACGCCAGCGCCGGCATCGGCATCTGGGAATGGGCGTCGAACGACCAGGGCGCGGAGCCCGACGTCGTGATGGCCTGCTGCGGCGACGTGCCGACGATGGAAACGCTGGCGGCCGTATCGATGCTGCGGCAGCACGCGCCCGAGATCCGTGTCCGCGTGATCAACGTCATCGACCTGATGAAGCTGCAACCGCAGAACGAGCATCCGCAAGGCCTGAGCGATCGCGACTTCGACGCGCTGTTCACACGCGACAAACCGATCGTGTTCGCCTTTCACGGCTACCCGTGGCTGATCCATCGCCTGACCTACCGGCGGACCAATCACGACAACCTGCACGTGCGCGGCTACAAGGAGGAAGGCACGACGACCACGCCTTTCGACATGTGCGTGCTGAACGACATCGACCGCTTCCACCTGGTCGGCGACGTCGTCGACCGCCTGCCGGCCTTCGGCGCGCGCGCCGCCTACGTCAAGCAGGCCATGCGCGACGCGCTGACCGACCACCGGCACTACATCCGCGAGCACGGCGAGGACATGCCCGCCGTGCGGAACTGGCGCTGGGCCGCCGCTGGCGGCTGAATCTCAGCGCGGCACCGCGTCCCGCGGTTGCACGTCGGTATCGACGTCGAAGTAGAAATAGATCTCGCGCCGGGCGCTGCCGATCGTCGTCTGCACCCGCTGCATCTGGCCGCGCAGCTTCGCCTCGACGCCATAGCGGCCCGGCGGCAAGTTGAGCAGCAACAGCGGGCCTTCGAGCGGCCGCTCGAAGACGGTTCGACCGCCGGCGTCGGTGATCTTCAGCTCGACGGCGGCGAGAAAAGCGCCGCTGCCGCGCGCCGCGGTGACCACCTGCAGGCTGAATTCGTCGCGCGCCCGCGCGAGCTGCTCGCGCTCGCCAGAACCGATGCCACCGGACATGAAGGCGACGCCATCGGCCGTCTTGCCCTGCTCGAGCGCCGCCAGCGGCGCGACGGTCGCCGCGATCGCGATGGCGGCTGCCGCACCGATTGCGCGAATGGCCGTTCTTTTCATCGCCGCTCCCTCCTCTGCGCACCGGAAATCCCTGTGTCCGCCACGGCGGCGGCAAGTTCCCCGCAGCCACAGTCAGCCCATGCGCTGAAGCAAAGATTTCGCAACGCCCGGTGCATTCGACTGCGCTCGTTCGCAAGTCCGCCAGCAGCCGGCTAAGCTCGCTTGCTGACCAAACGGCAACCGAGCGCGAAATCATGTCGCCCCTGCGATGGATGACCGAAACACGGCTGTTCACGATCAATGAACTGGACGTGACGCCGGTCACGCTGCTCACCGCGCTGCTTGTCATCGTGGCCGCCTGGCTGGTCTCGCGACTGGCGCAGCGCGGACTGGCCCAGCTGTCCGCGCGCAGCCAGCCGCAGTTTCGCCCTGCTTTGTACACGGTCGGCCGGCTGATTCATTACGGCGTGCTGCTGCTGGCCTTCCTGGTCGCGCTGTCGGCCATGGGCATCGACATCAGCCGCCTGACGCTGTTCATGAGCGCACTCGGCGTTGGGCTGGGCTTTGGCCTGCAGCAGATCGTCAACAACTTCGTC
>JBFGOX010000439.1:0-3204 GCA_041565015.1 Burkholderiaceae bacterium | reverse complement strand
GCCTGCGGCCATGACGGCCACACGGCGATGCTGCTCGGCGCCGCGCGCTACCTTGCCGAATCGCGGCCATTCGACGGCACCGTGAACTTCATCTTCCAGCCGGCCGAAGAAGGCGGGGGCGGCGCGCAGAAGATGATCGACGACGGCCTGTTCGCAAGATTCCCCTGCGACGCGGTGTTCGGCATGCACAACTGGCCGGGGCTGAAGGTGGGTCAGTTCGCGACCGTCCCGGGGCCGATGATGGCTTCGGGTAATCGCTTCGAAATCACCGTCACCGGCAAGGGCGCGCACGCAGCGATGCCGCACCTGGGCGTCGACCCGGTGTTCGTCGCCGTTCAGATCGTGCAGGGCCTGCAGGGAATTGTCACCCGCAACAAGAAGCCGATCGACTCGGCGGTGCTGTCGATCACGATGATCCGGGCCGGCGAGGCGATCAACGTGATTCCCGACACCGCGGTCATCAGTGGCGGGGTGCGCACCTTCGATGCCGCGGTCACCGACCTCATCGAGCAGCGGATGCGAAGCATCGCGCAACTGACGGCCGAGGCGCATGGCGCCAGCGCACAGGTGACTTTCGAGCGGTATTACCCGGCGGTCATCAACGATCCGCAGCAGGCCGCCTTCGCCGCCGAGGTGCTCGAGGCGATGGTCGGCGCCGACAACGTATTGCGCGACCACGAGCCGACGATGGGCTCGGAGGACTTCTCGTACATGCTGCGCGTACGCCCGGGCGCCTACATCTTCATCGGCAACGGCGATGGTTCGCATCGCCTCAACGGGCACGGCGCGGGGCCCTGCATGCTGCACAACCCGAGCTTCGATTTCAACGACGAACTGCTCCCGATCGGCGCGACCTTCTGGGTGCGGCTCGTTCAACGGCACCTGGCCCGAACCTGAAGCGCCCGGCGCGGCTAGCACAACGAGCGCGCTTCGCCAAGTGCGTTCGCGTGCGGCGTTGGCCTCGTTGATTCAACTTCATTAAACTAGCGGCTTCTGCAACCCGACTTCACGGGCTTCGCGACGCAGCGACCGCTGCGCGCTTCCAGCAGCAACTGACGGCAGGCAGGCAGCACACGCTGCCATTCGGCCTGTGGGCCAGGAAAACGATCGGCGCAGCGGAAGGCAAACCGTCGCCGCCGCATACATCGAATCCAATAACGATGGAGGTCACGATGGATACTCAATCTTTTGTCACATCACTGCAGCAGTCGCTGGCAGGGCAGGTGCCGTCGGTCATCGGCGCCGTCGTGCTGCTGCTGGTGGGCTGGATCGTGGCGCTGATCGGGGCGGCCGCAACGCGGCGCACCCTGACGGTGGTCGGCATGAACACGCGTTGCGAAACGCTGATCGGCCAGCGCATCGACGCGGAGACCGGAGTTTCGCGCATCGTCTTCTGGTTCATCCTGATCGTCGCGCTGATCGCCGCATTCAACATGCTTAATCTCGAGGTCGTGTCGGCGCCGTTCGCCAGCATGGTCAACAAGGTGCTGTCGTTCCTGCCGCAGCTGCTGGCTGGCGCAGTGCTCGCCGCCGTCGGTTGGGTGCTGGCGGTGCTGGCGCGAACGGCGATCACGAAACTGTTGTCGCGGACGACGCTTGACGAGCGCCTGAGCGCCGAAGCCAAGATGCAACCGATCAGCGACAACATCGGCCAGGTCGCCTACTGGGTCGTTCTGCTGCTGTTCCTGCCGATGGTGCTTGCGGCGCTTGGGCTCGACGGCCTGCTCGGACCGGTGCAGGGCATGCTGACGCAACTGCTGGCGTTCCTGCCGAACGTGTTCGGCGCCGCGATCATCGGCGTCGTCGGTTACTTCGTGGCGCGCATCGTTCGCGGCATCGTCGTCAATCTGATGGAAGCCACCCGCGTGCAGGCCGCTGCGCAGAACCTGGGCCTGAGCGACAAGATGGATCTCGCCAAGCTCGCCGGCACGATCGTGTTCCTGCTGATCTTCATTCCAGCCCTGATCGCCGCGCTCGACGCGTTGCAGATCGAGGCGATCTCGGGTCCTGCGACCAACATGCTCGACCAGATCGTCGCGGCGGTACCGCACCTGCTGGCGGCCACGCTGATCCTGCTGGTCACCTACTACGTCGCCCGCTTCGCCTCGTCCCTGGTCGGCAGCCTGCTGTCGGGACTCGGCGCCGACAGCGTCCTCGACAAGATCGGCATGAAGAAAGTGTTCGGCGGCGTCAAGCTGTCCGATGTGGTCGCGCGACTGGTCCTTTTCTTCGCCATGCTGTTTGCGGTGGTCGAAGCGGCCAACCGGCTTGAGTTCGACCAGGTCAGTTCGCTGGTGTCGACCTTCATCGAGTTCGGCGGCGACGTCCTGCTGGGCGCGGTGATCCTGCTGATCGGCTTCTGGCTCGCCAAGCTGCTGAGCGACGCGGTCACCCGCGGCGACAAGACGGGCTCGGCCTGGCTCGGCACGCTGGTGCGGGCGCTGATCCTCGGCCTGGTGATCGCGATGGGCCTGCGCGCGATGGGCATCGCCGACTCGATCGTCAACCTCGCCTTCGGCCTGACGCTCGGTGCCGTGGCCGTCGCGGTGGCGCTGTCGTTCGGACTCGGCGGCCGCGAGGCTGCCGGCCGTCTGATGGAGCAGTGGCTCTCGAAGCTGCACACGAAGAAGTAGCCGCGCGCGCAAGCGCTTCGCTCGGAAGTTCCGGGGCGGGACCGTTGCCGACGGTCCCGCTTTTTTTGACGCCGCGCAACGGCGCACGCGCGGCCGCCGATCGACCGGTCGCAAGCTGCCAGAATGCGACGACGCATTCACGCCCGCTCGCCTTTGCGACGCGTCGAGACAGGACGACACGGACCCCGATGGACGGCAGAACACGCAGTCACCGGAGGCTGGCGTCCGATGAGGTCGGCGCCGACCGGCAGGCACGCATTCGTTTGCGTACGCATCGATGAGCATCCGCAATCTCGAATACCTTCTTGCGCCGCGCTCGGTGGCGGTGATCGGCGCCTCGGATCGACCAGGAAGCGTCGGCGCCACGGTGATGCGCAACCTGCTCGCCGGGGGCTTCAAGGGGCCGGTGTGGCCGGTCAACCCGAAGCATGAGCAGGTTGCCGGCCAGTTCGCCTACGCCAACGTGCGCGCGCTGCCGCAGGTCGCCGACCTGGCGGTGATCTGCACGCCGCCGGCCACCGTTCCTGAACTGGTTGCCGAGCTCGGCGCCCGCGGCACCCGCGCAGCAGTC
>JBFGOX010000438.1:0-3207 GCA_041565015.1 Burkholderiaceae bacterium | reverse complement strand
GTCCGTCTCGATGATCTCGTCGACCAGGCCGTAGACCGTCTCGGCATTGACGGCGACGATCAGCAGGTCGAGCCTGTGTTCGAGCGCGCGCAGGCTTTCGGCGCAGCGCACGCCGTCAATCTCCGTCTCGCCGGGCCGGATGATCGTGATCCGTTCCTGCGGATAGCCGCTGCCCACCAGGTTGCGCAGGATGATGCGAGCGAAGTTCATGCCGGTCGCCGATACGCCGACGATGCCCAGCGACTCAGGGTGCAGCAGCTTGTCGATCTTGTCGATCGGACGCGGCAACGGACGGATGACAGGGCCGCCGATTGAACACTGCGCAACGGCCACCGTGAGCGCGCTTCCGGAGCAGACGCAATCGAGTTCGACCTTGCCCAGCGCGAAGCGTGCGCCCGACGCTCCGGCCGGGTGCGCCCTCGCCAGCGCAAGCATTGCGCCGAAGCAGGCTTCCAGCCGCGCGTCCGGAACCGGTAGCCGGTCGTGCTGCGCGAGCGCCGCGAGCTTCCGGTAGCTCATCGTGCGCCGGAAAAGGCGCAGGAAATCGGCCGCGTCGGTCAGCTCGGCGGCCGCATGAACCGTGCCGCGATCGCGGCGGAAATTGCGCTCGTCGATCGCGTCGAGCCCGCCCGCTCCGGCCGAAAGCACGAGCCCGAACTCGCGTGTGTTCTCCAGCCTGATGCGCAGTTCGACGGCCGCGCGGGCGCGCGTATCGGGGGCGCCGGAAGCCATGCCGAGCGCCGCCAGCAGAGACGCGATTTCGTCGGCCGTGAGGTCCGTGCGGCCCTCGCCGGCAAGACGTTCGAGGATCGCCGTGGCGGCGGCGACATTCCCAGCGGTCGCTTGATCCGGTTGCAGCAATCGATTCACGACGGTGCTCCCTTCGTGCTTTCGCTGTGCGCGATTCGTCGGCGGACTTCGAAGGCGCGCCGCCTGCGCGCTACTGCACGGCCGCGGTGCAGGCGGGTACGTCGAGCCCGGCCTTCCGCGCGAGCCGCGCCCACCCCTCGTCGACCTCGGCCTGCAAGGCGTCGATCTCTTCCGCTTTCAAATGCCGGTAGCGCCGCTGCAGCGACAGGTAGTCGCTGACCGGCCGCGTGCGTTCGGCCTGGTTGAGTGTCCACGTCCGGCCGTTGTCCACTTCGTACAACGGAAACGCGCCGCACTCGACCGCGTAGCGCGCGGCCAGCAAGCCGGCGTCATCGGGCAGTCCCCAGCCGTCGAGACAAGGGATCAGCAGCGTGATGATGCGGGTGCCGCGGATCGCCTTGGCCTTGCGCACCTTTTGGAGCAAATCCGGCAGGTGGCCGACGCTGGCGGTGGCCACGTACGGCACCTCGTGCGCAGCCATGATTTCCGTTAGGTTCTTCTTGCGCGAAGTCTTGCCGGCCGGCGTCGAACCCGTCTTCGCGAAATGCGGCGTCGACGAGGACTTCTGCGCGCCGGTGTTCATGTAACCCTCGTTGTCGAAGCAGAAGTAGATGAAGTCCTCGTTGCGCTCGGCGGCGGACGACAGGCACTGGAAGCCGATGTCGTAGGTGCCGCCGTCGCCGGCGAACACGACCACCTGCGTGTCGCGCTTGCCCTGCGCGTCGAGCGCGCGGCGCAGGCCGGAAGCAGCGGCGGCGCTCGCCTCGAGCGTGGGCTGGTAGACGGGGATCTTCATCGACGAGTACGGCTGTGGCCCGGCGATGATCGCCATGCACGACGGCGGGATCACCGCCATCGTGTCCGGCCCAAGCGTGGCCAGAATGTGCCGCGCCGACAGCGCATCGACGCAGCCGGGGCAGGCGGCGTGGCCCGAGCACAGCAGCGCTTCTTCACGGAGTTCGAGCTTGATCATCGCCTTCACCTGACCCAGGCCGACTGCGGCTGCGACTCGCTTGTGCTCGCCATGCGCGCGAACTCGGCGACCTTCTGCGGCGAAACGTTGACGCCGCCGACCCCGGCCAGATAGCCGTGGATGCGCGGTGCGTCCTGCATACCGTACAGCGCGGCACGCAGTTCCTGATGCAGCACGCCGCCGGCGCCTGGCGAATGGTTGCGGTCGAGCACCAGCGCGACTGGCACACCGGCGAGCGCCTCGCGCAACGCCAGCACCGGCAGCGGCCTGAACAAGCGGACCTTCAGCAGGCCGACGGGCTCGCCGGCGTCGCGCAGCGCATCGACCGCTTCGCGCACCGTGCCGCACATGCTGCCCATCGTCACGACAACTGTCTGCGCACCATCGCAGCGATAGCGCTCGATCGCACCGCCATGGCTGCGGCCGGTCAGTTGCGCCCATTCGCGATCGACCTCGTCTGCCAGCGCGGGCACCTCGCCCATCGCGGCCTCGATGTCCTGGCGATGGCGGTAGAACATGTCCTGCGTGACCACGTTGCCCCAGCATTCCGGCTTGGCGGTGTCGAGCCGGTGCTCGGGCGCGTAAGCGGGCAGGAAGCGGTCGACGACTTCCTGCGGCGGGATCGCCACCGGTTCCAGCGCGTGCGAGACGTAGAACGCATCGTGGCTGACCATCGCCGGCAGATGCACCCGCTCGGCGATGCGGAAGGCGTGCAGCGTGGTGTCGAGCGACTCCTGCGCGCTTTCCGAATAGAACTGGATCCACCCGGTGTCGCGTTGCGCCAGGCTGTCGGTCTGGTCGGGCCAGAAGGCCCAAGGCGAGGCAACCGTGCGATTGATGTTGGCCATCACGATCGGCGCCCGCGCGCCGGCAGCGTAGTGCAGCAGTTCGTGCATCAGCAGCAGGCCCTGCGAGGCGGTGGCAGTGAACACGCGCACGCCGGCCAGCGACGCCGGAATGCATGCGGCCATCACCGAATGCTCGGATTCCGGCGTGATGATCTCGGCGTCGAATTCGCCCGCGGCCTGGAACTCGGTCAGTTTTTCCAGCACCGGAGTCTGCGGCGTGATCGGATACACGGGCGCCACCTTCGGCCGCGCCAGCTTCGCGGCCCAGGCGAATGCGTGGTTGCCGGTCAGCAGCACCGGCTTCGCTACTTCGGCGGCGCGCTCGAGCGCTCCGAGTTCGTCGCGCGCGCTCATTTGGCCCCCTTCGCGCTGCGCACTGTCCACCTGACAGAGACCGAGCGCCTTCGGAGCGGCCGGGCGACGTTCATTTCGCCTCCTCCACCATCTTCATCGAGCCGGTCGGGCACTCCTTCACGCACAGGCCGCAACCCTTGCAGTAGTCGGCCAGCACGACGT
>JBFGOX010000437.1:0-3214 GCA_041565015.1 Burkholderiaceae bacterium | reverse complement strand
CGGGGCGGCGCCGCCGGCGCGGCGCTGACGCCGGCGGCCGCACGCCCGGCCGCCGATTGCCTTCAGTGCAGCAGCGACTCCAGCAGGGCGCGCAGGCGCGCCGGTCGGATCGGCTTGCGCAGCAACGGCAGGCCGCTGTCCTGCGCGGCCTGCGTCGCTTCGGGCGCGGTTTCGCCGGTGAGCAGCACAACCGGCATCGAATGGCGGGCAGCGATACTGGCGGCAACCGCCAGCCCGCTTTTGCCGCCGCCGAGGCGCAGGTCGCAGATGACGAGGTCGGCGTCGCCCTGCGCATCGAGGAGGCCGTGCGCGCGCTCGCCGTCGCTCGCCAGCAGGACCTCGCAGCCCCACTGGGTCAGTAGCCCGCGCATCGACTCGCGCACCGCGTCATCGTCGTCGATCACCAGGATGCGCCGACCGGCCAGCGACGCATCGGGCCTGGCGACCTCGGGTGCCGTCGTCGTCGCCTGTGGCGGCGCGATCGGCACCTGCACGCTGAAGCACGAGCCGCGGCCGGGTTCGGAACGCACGCGCAGCGGATGGTCGAGCAGCCGCGCCAGCCGCTCGACGATCGCCAGGCCCAGTCCAAGGCCCTTCTCACCGCCGCTGTCGTTCGCCTGGTAGAACTCGCGGAACACGTTCGGCAAATGTTCGTCGCCGATGCCGATGCCGGTGTCGGCGACGACGATTTCGATCTGCGCGCCGCGCCGGCGGCAGCCGATCAGCACGCGGCCGTGTTCGGTGTAGCGGAGCGCATTGGCCAGCAGATTGAGCAGGATGCGCTCGAGCAGCAGCGGATCGCTGTCGACCCACGCCTGTCCCGGCCGCGCGCGCAGCTCGATTCCCTTGTCCTGCGCCGCCGGCGCGAAGCCGGCAGCCAGGCGGGCGATCAGCGGACCGACGGCGAAAGTCTCGCGTCGAACCTGCACGGCGCCGGCATCGAGCCGCGAGATGTCGAGCAGCGAGTCGAGCAGCGAATCGAGCGCGCCGGCCGACTGCTCGATGTGGGCGATCAGCGCGCGCCGCTCCTCGTCGCTGGCTGCGTTGCGCAGCTGGCCGACGAACAGCCCGAGCGCGTGCATCGGCTGGCGCAGGTCGTGGCTGGCCGCGGCGAGGAAGCGGCTCTTGGCCTCGTTGGCACGAGCCAGCTTCTCGGTGCGATCGGCAATTCGTGCCTCCAGCGTGGCGTAGAACTCCTGCAGGTTTGCCGCCATCCGGTTGAACTGTTGCGCCAGTGCCTGCAGTTCGTCGTTGCCGGTGATCTCGATGCGTTCAGCCAGTTGGCCGGTGCCGATTGCTGCTGCACGAATCTGCAGCGCGCGGATCGGCCGCACCAACCGCCTTGCGAGCAGCATGCTGGCAAGGATCGACAGCACGATGCCGAGCGCAACCAGCGCCGCCGACTGGACGACGGTTCGTGTGACCGGCGCCAGCGCCTCGCCGCGCTGCTGCTCGATGAACACCATCCAGCCCAGCCGGTCGATCGGTGCGGCGGCGGCAAGCACGGCAGCGTCGTTGATGTTGCGACCGTTCGTGACCGCCGCGGCGCCGTTCGATGCGAGCAGGCTGCGCACCTGCGGCAACTGCGCCATGTCGGTCATGCGCAGCACCAGGCTCAAGTCCGGGTGCGCCAGCAACCGGCCCTGCGCGTCGACGACATAGGCCAGGCCGGTTTCGCCATGGCGGACCTGGCTGACCACTTCGCCGACGAACTTGAGGTTGACCTCGGCTGCGAGCACCTGTCCGCCGCGGCGCGCCGCCAGCGCCAGCGACAGGTACGGTTCGGTACCGCGGTGGAAATAGACGGGGCTGGCGTACTCGCCGGCACGCCGGGCGAAAGCGAAGCGCGGGTCGGCCGACCAATCGCGGCCGCCGTCGATGGTGTCCAGCGCGAAGCGCGACAGCGCGATCCGCTCGCGCGCGTCGGCATCGATCCAGCGCAGTTCGCTTACCGCCGGCAGCCGGCGCAGCAATTGCAGCAGTTCGATTCGCAGTTCGTCCGGCTCGGTGCCCGCCGACACCGCCGGGCTCGATGTGACCCATTGCAACTGCCGCTCGATATCGGCGACGAAGTCGCTGATCCGTGCCGCCGCGGCCACCGCCTTCTCGCGTTGCAGGGCTTCGACGGCACGCAGGGTGTCGACATAGGCCAGGTACGCGGCGCCGAGGCCGCTGGCGATCAGCAGGGCGCTGACCAGGCTCGACCAGAGCAGCGCATACTTGCGCGCCAGTCCGCCGCGACGGACTTCTGGTTCGACCGGGTCGGTGTCCATCGATGCAAAGTCATCCGTGCGATGGCGAAAGCATCGATCATGCCCTGACAATGCGCCGAGTACCGCTTTTTGCCGCCGTCAGGAGAGCAAACCCATGGACCGCCGCGCCACTTGCCTGAGCCTGCTGGCCATCTCCGTGTTGCCAGTGTCGATGGCAGGCGCACAGCCTGCGCGCAAGGCGCGCGTGGCCTGGGTTTCGATGGAGCCGCCCGACCCCGAGCTGCCGTTTCTGGTCAGCTTCCGCGACGGCCTGCGCACACTTGGATGGACCGAGGGACGGACCGTCGACCTCGACACCTGGTGGGCGGAGAACTCGCGCGACCGCCTGCTGGCGCTGATCCCGCAGATCGCCGCCAGCCGGCCCGACGTGGTCGTCGCCGCCAGCAGCCTGGCAGTGCGGCCGCTGATCGACGCCAACCTGCAGCCGCCGCTCGTGTTCGTTGTCAGCGCCGACGTGGTCATCGCCAAGGTGGTGCAAGGCTGGTCCCGGCCCGGCGTGAACCGCACCGGCATCTCCTTCTTTTCGCTCGACCTGGTGCCGAAGCGGGTGCAACTCATGAAGGAGCTGATGCCGGGGCTGCGCCGACTGGCCATCGTCGGCTGGCCGCCGCACTCCGGCGAGCTGCTCGAACTGGAAGCGGCGCGCAAGGCCGCCGACGCGCTCGACGTTCAGCACCAGTACTTCGGCGTCAACTCCGTGGCCGAGCTGGATAGCGCGTTCGAGAAGATCGTGCAGTGGAAGGCCGATGCGATCCTGGTTTTCGCGGGGACGGTCGCCAATGTCCACGTCGACCGCCTGGCGGCGTTTGCAGCACGCAGCCGGATCCCGGCGGTGTCCGCATGGGCGCAGTTCGCCGAGCGCGGCAACCTGATGACCTACGGACCGGTGCTGCACGAGAGCTATGCACGGCTGGCCTCGATCGTCGACCGCATCCTGAAGG
>JBFGOX010000436.1:0-3247 GCA_041565015.1 Burkholderiaceae bacterium | reverse complement strand
GGCGCCACCGCGTAGGCCGGCCAGGTCGCCGCCGGCCAGTCGCGACCCAGTCCGATCCGGCAGGCGGCCGCAGCGCTCAGCGCGAAGCCGGCCATCATCGGCAGCCAGCGATCGTCCGGCGTAATGGCCGGCAGCACGAACCCCGACGCCGTCATCTGCAAGCGCGTGAGTTCGAGCCACAGCGCGCCGAGCCACCATGCGAATCCGTACAGGAACATCGGCGCGGCGAGCCGGCGTTCGACCGCAGCAAAGCCCGTTGCCGGCGCGTCGCCGCGCGCAGCGTGATCAACGAACCAGCGGCGGCTGACGAAGATCGCCGAGCCGGCGAGCAGCAGCGCGCCGACGAAGTCAGCGTTGACGAGCGGCCAGTCGTGCGGCAGCCGGCGCTCGAGATGGTGCAGGAAGGCAAGACCGGCGCCGCCGAGCAGCAGCAGGCCGAAGGCGCGCGCAAGCCACCGCTGCTGCCGCAGGCCGACCCAGATCACCGCCGCGCCTTCCAGCGCCCAGGCAGCGGTGGTCCAGCGCGCATCGAGCGCCAGCGGCACGGCGAGCGTGGCGAAGATCACGCCGAGCGCGATGAAACTCTCGCTGAGCAGGCGCAGGTCGTCGCGCCGGCCGCGCAGCAGCGCCGCCGCCAGCAGCAGGTAGAACGCTGCCAGCACCACCGCCGAGATCGCCAGCCCGTACTCGAAATCCCGCACCAGCCCGGCCTGCAGGCCGAAGCCGATCAGCGGCACGCCGAAGACCAGCGTCGCATCGACCGGATCGCCCAGCCGGGTGGCGCGGCGAAACGCGAACAGCACGGCAATCGCCACGTACAGCACGAAGAACAGCGCCAGGAACGGTTGCGTGCTGGCGAACTGATCGGGACGGTAGCGCAGCACGCCCCACAGCGTGGCGATGCCGAAGGTGAAGACGAAGCCGACGACGTTCAGGCCCCGCCAGTCCTTGACCCAGGCCACCGCCAGGATGCCGAGGTTCAGCACCGCGTAGTACGAGAACAGTGCGACATGATCGCCCTGCCCGGTCGAGGCGAGGATCGGCGCCAGGAAGCCGCCGGCCACGCCGATGACCGCCAGCGCGCGCGCGTCCTGCAGCACCGCCAGCAGCGCCGCAAGGGCACAGACGGCGACCATCAGCGCAAAGGCCGCCAGCGGCGGCAGGAAACCGTATAGCCGGAACGCCGCGAACAGCGTCAGGTACAGGATCGCCACGCCGGCGCCCTGCAGCGTCAGCGCGTAGCCGGAGCGCCGCTCGCGCAGGCGAAAGCCGACGACCAACAGGACGATCGCCACCAGTCCGATGCCGGCCAGCCGCAGTTGCGGCGGCACCAGGCCCTGCTCGACCGCGAAGCGGGCGAGGAAGGCCAGGCCGATGAACAGCAGCAGCGCCCCGAGCCGTGCGACCGTGTTGCCGCCGAACAGCCAGTCCTTCGCGCGGGCGATGGCTTGGTCGGCCAGCGACGGACCGGACGGCGCTGCAGGTGCTGTCAGCGGCTTCGGCGGCGGTGGTACCCGTCGCGGCGGTGGCGGCACCCGGCGTGGCGCAGGCGCTTCCGTGCCGGCTGCGTCTACCGCCACCGTGGCGGCCGGCGACAGGTCGATGTCGACCGCGGCGGCCGCGCGCGGCGCCGTCGCCTGCGCCCCGGCCACCGCAGGCGGAGCGGCGACGGGTGCGGCCGGCACGGGAACCGCCACGGCCGCGGCGCTGTCTGCCGCCCCTTTTGCGGCGGCCTTTTCAGTTTGCGTCGCGATCCGCTTGTCGACCGCGCTGCGCAGCGTCAGTCCGGCCAGCGCACCGAGGATCGCGCCCGGCAGCCAGCCGAGGCCGTACCAGAAGTCGCCGATCAGGCCGACGATCGCGCCCCACACCGCGCCCCAGATCACCATGACTCGTCCCTCACAGGAACACCTCGGCGATTCGCACGCTGGAGGCATGGCCGACGAAGGCGAACTTCATCTCCAGCCATTCCTCTGCAGCGGCGCGGCCGAGACCGAACAGCTCATCGATGAACGCCGGCGCCGTGTTGATCTTGCTGCTGGCGCCGTAGCGGCTCAGCTTCTCCTCGGCGGCGATCATGTGCAGGTGGATGCGGCGGTAGTGCTTCGGATCAAGCTTGCGCTCGCGCAGCAGCCGCTGCACGAACTCGATCGCCCGCATCTCGTGCAGCAGCGAGGCGTTGAAGCTGATCTCGGCCGAGCGCTCGACGATCTCCGGCGCGGTGTCCGGCAGATCGTCGCGCCGGAGCGGGTTGATCTGCACTAGCAGCAGGTCGGCAACCTTGCTGGCGTAGAACACCGGCCACAGCGCCGGATTGCCCATATAGCCGCCGTCCCAGTAGTGCTCGCCGTCGACTTCGACCGCGCGGAACGCATACGGCAGGCAGGCCGACGCCAGCAGCGGCGCCAGCGCCAGCTCGTGCTCGCGAAAGATGCGCGGCTGCCCGGTGCGCACGTTGGTCGCACAGACGTAGAGCTTGAACGGCGGGCTGGCGCGCAGGCGGTCGAAATCGACGCTGTGCGCGAGCACGTCGCGCAGCGGGTTGATGTCGAGCGGATTGAACTGGTACGGCGAGACGAAGCGCGAGACGAGATCGATCCACCACAACAGCGGATTGGTCAGCGCTGCCGCGTTGTCGGCGCCCTGCCAGGGCGGCGCCAGCGCGAAGGCCGACGGCTGCGTGCTTATCGCCCGCCAGAACCGGCGCAGTGCCGCGCGCGCCTCGTCTCGCGGGTTGCGCCCGGCGGCCAGCGCCGCGCTCCAGCCGTCGGCCAGCACGACCGCGTTCATCGCGCCGGCGCTCGCGCCGCTGATGCCGTCGAAGTCGAGCCGGCCGTCTTCCAGCAGCGCATCGAGCACGCCCCAGGTGAAAGCGCCGTGCGAGCCGCCGCCCTGCAAGGCCAGGTTCACCGGTCGCCGCTCGACCTTCGCCTTGCGCGGCCGGCTCATCGCCAGTCTCCGCGCAGCACCGCCACCTGCTGCTGCAGCAGTTCCGGCGCCGCTTCGGCCGGCGCCACCGGCAGGCCGACGCTGATCCCGATGTGCGAAAAAAGGCCGCGGCGGAACGGCTTGCTCATCGCCGCGCCGCTGATGCGCGAGAAGAACGACCCCCACAGCCCCTGCAGCGCCACCGGCACTACCGGCACCGGGTCGCGCTCGAGGATGCGTTGCACGCCGGGACGAAACGGCTTCAGTTCGCCGTCGTCGGTGATGCGGCCTTCGGGAAAAATGCAGACCAGCTGCCCGT
>JBFGOX010000435.1:0-3258 GCA_041565015.1 Burkholderiaceae bacterium | reverse complement strand
CCTGTCGCTGCGCTTCGACCCGGCCTACGAGAAGATCTCGCGCCGCTTCCTGAAGGATCCCAAGGCCTTCGCCGACGCCTTCGCACGCGCCTGGTTCAAGCTGACCCATCGCGACATGGGCCCGCGCTCGCGCTACCTCGGCAAGCTGGTGCCGAAGGAAGAGCTGATCTGGCAGGACCCGATCCCCGCTATCGATCACAAGCTGATCGACGAAAAAGACATCGCGGCGCTGAAGGGGAAGGTGCTGGCCTGCGGCCTGTCGGTCGCGCAGCTGGTGCGCACCGCGTGGGGGGCTGCCGCATCGTTCCGTGGCAGCGACAAGCGTGGCGGCGCCAACGGCGCACGCATTCGGCTGGCGCCGCAGAAGGACTGGGAAGTCAACCAGCCGGCGGAACTGGCGAAGGTGCTGCCGAAGCTGGAAGCGATCCAGAAGGAGTTCAATGCCTCGGCGAAGGGCGGCAAGAAAGTCTCGCTGGCGGATCTCATCGTGCTGGCGGGCGGCGCGGCCATCGAGGCAGCGGCGAAGAAGGGCGGCATCGAGGTGAAGGTGCCTTTCGCACCGGGCCGCATGGACGCCTCGCAGGACCAGACCGATGCCGACTCGTTCGCGCCGCTCGAGCCGCTGGCCGACGGGTTCCGCAACTATGTTCGCAAGGGACTCGAGGATTCGGCGGCCGAGCTGCTCGTCGACAAGGCGCAGCTGCTGACGCTGACCGCGCCGGAGATGACGGTGCTGATCGGCGGCCTGCGCGCGCTGAACGCCAACTATGGGCAGGCCGCGCACGGCGTCTTCACCCAGCGGCCGGAGACGCTGACCAACGACTTCTTCGTGAACCTGCTCGACATGAACACGAAATGGCAGCGGGCGGAGAACACCGCCGGCGTGCTCGAAGGCCTCGACCGCAAGACGGGCAAGGTCAAGTGGACCGGCACCGTCGTCGACCTGGTCTTTGGTTCGAACTCGCAGCTGCGCGCGCTGGTCGAGGTCTATGCGGCGAGCGACGCGCAAGCGAAGTTCGTCAAGGACTTCGTGGCCGCGTGGACCAAGGTGATGAACGCGGATCGCTTCGACCTGGCCTGAGTTCGCCAGACAAGTCTTTAAGGTCCTCGACAGCACGGCCTCGACCTGGTTTTGGGTGACCCCCGATCGGGTCGAGGCTGTGCGGATTGCCTTCTGAGCGCCGGCTTTCGGCAGCAGCAACTGTGCTGAGCGGCCTCCTGCGGCCCTCGCCGTCAACGGCGTTGGCCGCCAGTCCATGCGGGACTATGATCCGCCGACACTTTGGCCGACCATCGGGGGGGCAGGATGCCGATCTACATGGATCGCCACGCCGTCGAGGGCACGACGCCGGAGGCTCTGGCCAAAGCGCACCAGGCAGACGTCCACTGTCAGGCCAAGTACGGCTGCAAGTGCTTCACCTACTGGTTCGACGAGCAGCGGCAGTCGATCTTCTGCCTCGTCGAGGCGCCAAGCCGTCAGGCCGTGCAGGACATGCACCGCGCCGCGCACGGCATGCTAGCCAACCAGATCATCGAGGTTGACGGCGCCAACGTCGCGTCCTTTCTGGGCCGGCTGACCGACCCCGAAGGCGCCGATCGCGAGCCGATCCGCGAGCCGGCGTTCCGCGCCATCATGTTCACCGACATGGCGAACTCCACCGATGTCACCAACCGCATCGGCGACCGGGCGGCATTCGCCCTGCTCCAAACGCACCACACCATCATCCGCCAGGCGCTGGTGGCGCATGGCGGCCGCGAGGTCGATCATGCCGGCGACGGGTTCCTGAGCTGCTTTTCGTCGGTGGCGGCCGCCCTGGACTGCGCGATCGCGATCCAGAAGGCCTTTCACACCTACAACAGCGAGGCCGGCCGCGAGGTGCCGATCCATGTGCGCATCGGCCTGGGCGCCGGCGAGCCGGTGGCCGACGGTGACGCCCTGTTCGGGTCGACCATCAACCTCACGGCGCGCATCTGCGCGCGCTCGCAGCCCGACCAGATCCTGGCCGCTCCCGTCATCCGCGATCTGTGTGTGGGCAAGCTCTACAAGTTCATCGCGCAGGGCCGCGTCAAGTTGAAGGGCATTCCCGACGCCATGCACTTGCACGAAGTCGCGTGGCAATGAGCGCAGGCGCAATCCGAGGCAGCGCCATCGCCGGCGCCGCCTCGGTCAGCCCGGATGCGGGTCGCGCAGCGCGCCTATGCCTTGGTGGTGACGACTTCGAAATACTAAGTCGGAGCAACCAGCGACCCGCTGCCGGTTCGGTTCCCGGCCGCCTCGGCCCAGCATCAGTCCATGCCGGGCCGAACTGAGGCCGGGCGAGCCGCCGCCGGTGGCTGTCCGCCTCCAATCACGCTCGCTTGAAGCGGTGCGTCGAAGGGATGTCGAGTGACCGCTTCGCGGTGGCGGCTCAAATGCCGCTCGTGGTCGCGCGCTGAAAAGGCGGCGTCTGCCGACTGGCCGCACCCGATCCGGCTCATCCTCGGGCCGATCCAGTGCCGGGTGACGAAGCGAACGATCTACGGCGACGTCTAGATCACGTTGCGCTCGCGCAGCGGTCGCCGCTCGACGATCCGCTGTGGCGACAGCATCGTCAGATCGAGACTGTCGTAGCGGCCGAGCGCAATGCGTGCGGCCAGCGCTCGGCCCACAGCAGGTGCCTGCTGGATACCATGGCCGGAAAAGCCGCAGGCAATGAACACGTTATCGCAGCCGGGAACGCGACCCACGATGCCGTTCTGGTCGAAGGTGTTGTACTCGTAATAGCCGGCCCAGGCGCTGGTGAGGCGTAGTGCCTCGAACGCGGGCACGCGACGGGCGAGGCACGGCCAGATCTCCTCGTCGAACAGGCCGTGGTCGATCGCCTCCAGCGGCGCGTCGTCATCATCCGCGCCGCGCGGCGGGGCGCCGGCGATGAAGCCGCGCCCTTCGGGGCGAAACCACACGCCGCTCGGATTGATCACCAGGGGACAGTTCGGCAGTTCGGCCGGACTGGAGAAGACGAACACGTCGCGCTTGCGCGCCGCGACCGGCAGATCGAAATCGAGTTGGCGGGCCAGCGGTGCCGACCAGGCGCCCGCCGCGATGACGGCGTCGTCGAACGCGCAAGCGCGCCCGTCACGGCTGAGCACACGGATCGCACGCGCGCCGAAACGTTCGATCCGATCGACGTCGACCTGCTCGAAGACTGCGCCGAGCGAAATCGCCTTGCGGCGGAACGCGGTCAGCACCGCGTAGCCGTCGAACCAGCCTTCGCCGCT
>JBFGOX010000434.1:0-3261 GCA_041565015.1 Burkholderiaceae bacterium | reverse complement strand
AGCGCGCCGCCAGCTGGCCGACGCGGGCATCGGCGCCTCTTCCTGCGGACCTCAGCAGCCACCAGGCTGCATCGGGTGGCCAGGCGTCGGATGGTCTTCTTCCCTGTGACGCGCAGCGGTGCGCGATGGGGAGGAATTGCGCGGCAATCCCCGCATTTATCGGCGACAACGCGCGAGCAACGCGCCGTAAGCTCGGCGCATTGCCCGTCACTGCGCCTGCGTTTCCCATGGATTCGGCTCGCGCGATGTCGGGCCGGGCATCGCGCGCGGGGCATTTTGCGTTCGCCGCGCAAACGGGGGACCGGTGTTTCGCAGGTGGCTTCAATTGTTGGTCGCAGTGCAGCTGCTCTTTGCGCCGGCCGCCATCGCCTCCGAGGTGCTGCGTTTCGGGGTGGTGAACCAGCGCAGCCCACAACTGACGGCCGAATACTGGAATCCGATCCTTGACTACGTGAGCCGCAGGAGCGGCGCGCGACTCGAGTTGCGCCTCGGCCGGGCGGCGCCGGAAACCACCGAGATGGCCGAGCGCGGCGTGCTCGACTTCTATCTCACCAATCATCTGTTCACGGCCGAGCGCGCGCGGCTCGGCTGGCGAGTGTTCGGGCGCATCGCGGGCGAACCGATTCGCGGCGAAATCGTGGTCGCGGACGACTCGCCGATCAGGCAGATCAGCGATCTGCAGGGCCGGGACGTCGTGTTTCCGTCGCCGGAGGCCTTTGTCGGTTACTGGGTGCCCACCGACGCGCTGCTTGCCGCCGGGGTCCAGGTCAAACCGCGCTTCGCCGGCAACCAGGAAGGCGCAATGGCGCAGTTGCAGGCGGGGCGCGCCGACGCGGCTGCCGTCAATGCGAAGGTCATGGCCGAATATGCGCGGCGCGAATCGATGCGCTATCGCGCGATCTGGCGTTCAGGGCCGTTCTACGACCTCGCGCTGATGGCGCATCCGCGCGTGCCGGCCGAGATCGTCGAGGCGGTGCGCAGTGCGTTCACCGGCATGGCGGGCGACCCGGAGGGACTGCGCATTCTCGAGGCCTCGGCAGCCCTGATCCGCCAGAAGCCGCCGCTCGGGTTTGTTGCCGCCGACGATGGAGACTACGACGACTATCGCCGTTTCCACCGCGTCGCACAGGCGCGCGTCGATCGCGCGCCGAAGGCAACGGTGCCGTGAGCCTCGCCGACAGCGCAGCGCGATGGATGCGCCGGTTGAGCCTGAGAGCGCGGCTGATGCTGGCCAGCGGTCTCGTGCTGATGGCAGGCGGCGGCGCGCTGCTGGCGGCGCTGATGGCGAGCGACGCCCTGCGTTTCCGCGACGAACTGGGCCTGCGCGCCGAGGACGAAATTGCGGCGATCGGGCCGCTGATCGCCAACCACCTGGTCATCGGCGACTACGCGGTGATCGGGCAACTGCTCGAAGCGCGCGCGCGCAACCCGTATGTGGACGCCATCGTGTTCACCGACCGCAACGGTGCTGCCGTGCGATCGCGCGAGCCGCCACGCCGGAGCACAGCTCCGGAGTGGTTCGCGAACTGGCTGTCGATCGAGGCGCCGGTCGTGCGCCGCGAGGTCGCCATTGGCGGCGCGGGATACGGTTCCCTGCTCGTGCACATGACGGCTGCGCCGGCGCTCGATCATCTGTGGAACGCGTTCGGTACCGGCATCGTCGTGCTGCTGGCCGCGCTGGGCGGAAACCTGCTGCTGGTCTTCGGCGTGCTGCACGTTGGCCTGCGGCCGCTGGCCGAACTGAACGACAGCACCCAGCGCCTGGGCCGCGGCGACTATTCGGTGCGAATGCGTCCGGACGGACCGCCCGAGATGCGCAAGACGATCCGCGTGTTCAACAACGCCGCCGAGATGATCCAGGCACTGCTGGGCTCGCTGCAGCGGGAACAGCAGGCAGTCCGGCAAGCGCGCGACGAGCTCGAAGCGCGGGTGGCCGCGCGTACTGCCGAACTGGAGCAGGCGAACGCGGTGCTCAAGGTCGAAATCGACAAGCGTGGCGTGCTGCTCGCCGACCTGGCCGAAAGCGAAGAGCGGTTCCGCATGCTGACGGCGCTGTCGTCGGACTGGTACTGGGAGCAGGACGAGCAGTTGCGTTTCATCCAGATCACCTCGCGCGTGCACAATTTCGGCGGCATTCCACGCGAGGCGCATGTCGGCAAGCAGCGCTGGGAACTGCCGTACACGGAGATCGCCGGCGATGACTGGGCCGCGCACAAGGCCGAGCTGCAGGCGCGCCGGACGTTTCATGATCTGCTATTGCGCCGCGTGCTGCCCGAGGGCACGCGCTACGTCAGCGTCAGCGGCGCGCCGCGCTACGCGGCCGACGGCACGTTCCTCGGCTACCGCGGCGTGGCCAAGGATGTCACCCGCGAAAAACAGGCCGAGTTCGATCTGATCCAGGCCAAGGAAGACGCGGAGGCCGCCACGCGCGCCAAGAGCGAGTTCCTTGCCAACATGAGCCACGAGATCCGCACGCCGATGAACGGCATTCTCGGCATGGCGCACCTGCTGCAGCAGACATCGCTCGAAAAGCGGCAGAGCCATTTTGCGGGCGGCATCCAGCGTTCGGCGACTGCTCTGCTGAAGGTCATCAACGACATTCTCGACTGCTCGAAGATCGAGGCCGGCAAGCTCGATCTCGAGTGCATCGAATTCGATCCGCGAGCGCTGCTCGACGAAATCCTGCAGGCCAGCGCCGATGCAGCGCTGCGCAAGGGGCTCGAACTGGCAGGCGAAGTGTCTGATGCAGTGCCCGGCCGCGTGCGCGGCGATCCGGGACGGCTGCGGCAGGTGCTGCTGAACATCATCGACAACGCGCTGAAGTTCACCGACCGGGGCGAGGTCATCGTGCGCGTCGGCACGGTCGCTGCGATCGGACCGGACTCGATGATGCTGCGGATCGAGGTCAGCGATACCGGCATCGGCATCGAGCGCGCCGCGCAGGAGCGCATCTTCTCCGCATTTACGCAGGCTGACGGCAGCACGACGCGCCGGTACGGTGGCACCGGACTCGGGTTGACGATTTCGAGCCAGCTGGTTCGACTGATGGGCGGCGAGATCGGCGTCGACAGCGAGGCCGGCAACGGTGCGCGGTTCTGGTTCACGGTCGCGTTCGCCGGCGCTCCGATCTCGACGGCGAGCGGTCAATCGCCGGGATTCGGCGGTCGGCGCATCCTCGTCGTCGACGATCATCCGCGCGTGCGCGAAATCCTCGCCCGTGGTCTTGCCGAAAAGGGCGCGCAAGTCCAGACCGCCGCGGGT
>JBFGOX010000433.1:0-3264 GCA_041565015.1 Burkholderiaceae bacterium | reverse complement strand
GAGCTTGTGCGAGAACTCGCTCGACGCGGTCAGCGATCGCGACTTCGCAATCGAGTTCGTTGCCGCCGCCGCGCTGGTAATGACGCATGTGTCGCGGCTAGCCGAGGAACTGGTGCTGTGGATGAGCCCGCGCTACGGCTTCATCCGCCTGCCAGACCGCTTCACCACCGGCTCTTCCATCATGCCGCAGAAGAAGAACCCGGACGTGCCGGAACTGGCGCGCGGCAAGAGCGGCCGCGTGTTCGGCCACCTGACGGCCCTGCTGGTGCTGATGAAAGGCCAGCCGCTCGCCTACAACAAGGACAATCAGGAAGACAAGGAGCCGCTGTTCGACACGGTCGACACCGTGCTTGACACGCTGCGCGCGTTTGCGGAAATGATGCCGGGGATCGAAGTCAATGCTGCGGCGATGCGGCAGGCGGCCGAAGAAGGATTTTCGACCGCCACCGATCTGGCCGACTATCTGGTGAAAAAAGGGCTGCCCTTTCGCGATGCGCATGAAGCGGTCGCGCGAGCGGTCCGGCTGGCCGCCGACCGCGGGTGCGCTCTCGCCGCGTTGCCGCTGGCCGATCTGAAGGCGCTGTCGCCTCGCGTCGAGTCCGACGTGTTCGAGTCGCTGACGGTCGCTGGCTCGCTCGCCGCACGCGACCACGTCGGCGGCACGAGTCCGCGTCAAGTGCTGGCGCAGGCAGCGCGCTGGCGAGAACAGCTCAAATAGGCGCCCGCTCGGCCGCCCGAGCGGGCCCGGCGCGGTCTGCGCAAGGGCTTCGAGCCGATCAGCCGTGCGCGTTGCGACGCCGGATGCGTCGGCGATCGCCGCGACCCGATCGAGCGGCGCTGTCTCCGTGGCGCTCTTCCTTTCCGATCGGACGGTCCGCTCCTGCAGACTGACCGCCTGCCGTTTCCGCGGTGCATGCCGGGCTCAGGGTTAGTCCCGGTGTCGTCCAATCCCGGCTGGATCGACAGACAATTTCTTCCGGGCGGCCTGCGGCTGGCTACAATCGCGCCCGGTGGAGCGACCGTGAGCGCGAGCATCCTTCGCCCCCTTCGAATGTTCAATATCAGGAGACATCGCACATGACGGCTCAACGTCGTTCGTTTCTGAAGAAGGCCGGTTCGGCCGGCGCCACTGCTGCAGCAGCCTTGGCTGCGCCCTCGATCGCCAGCGCGCAGCAGACGATCAACTGGCGCCTGGCGTCGAGCTTCCCGAAGAGTCTCGACACAATCTACGGCGCTGCCGAATTCATGGCCAATGCCGTCAAGGACATGTCCGGCGGCAAGTTCAGCATCCGCGTCTTCGCCGGCGGCGAAATCGTTCCGGGGCTGCAAGTGCTCGACGCCGTGCAAAACGGGACCGTCGAGTGTGGCCACACTGCGCCGTACTACTACGTCGGCAAGGATCCGACCTGGGCGCTCGGCACTGCCATCCCCTTCGGACACAACTACCGCCAGTACACCGCCTGGTGGATACATGGCGGCGGCGAGCAGTTGTTCAACGAGTTCACGCAGGCCGGCGGCGTCGTGTCGATCCTGGCCGGCAACACCGGCGCCCAGATGGGCGGCTGGTTCCGCAAGGAGATCAAGAGCCTCGAGGACGTCAAGGGCCTGAAGTTCCGCATCGGCGGCTGGGGCGGCCAGATCATGGCCAAGCTCGGCGCCACCCCGCAGCAGATCGCCGGCGGCGAGATCTACCAGTCGCTCGAGCGCGGCACGATCGATGCGGCCGAGTGGGTCGGCCCGTACGATGACGAGAAACTCGGCTTCCAGAAGGTGGCCAAGTTCTACTACTACCCCGGCTGGTGGGAAGGCGGCCCGGCGCTGCACGTACAGGTCGGCAAGAAGGCCTGGGACAGCCTGCCGAAGGAATACCAGCAGATGCTGAAGGTCGCCAGCGAGGCGTCCAACCAGTGGATGATGGCCAAGTACGACGCGCTGAACCCGGCCGCGCTGCGCCGCCTGGTCGCCGGCGGCGCCCAGTTGCGGCCGTTCCCGCGCGATGTGCTCGACGCGGCCTTCAAGGCCTCGAACGATCTGTACGCGGAGACCGCTGCCAAGAACGCGTCGTTCAAGAAGATCTACGACAGCTACGCGGCGTTCCGCAACGACTCGGTCGTCTGGATGCGCGTGACCGAGAATACGTTCGACGACTTCATGGCCACGGCGCGTCGCTGAGCGGCGCGCCGCAGCGCTCCGGCGCTGCTCGGTGCCTTTCGGGACCCCGCTACGGCGGGGTTTTCTTTTCGTGCCGACGTCCGTCGCCGGCGACTACTTCTTCTGTTCCTGCTGCAGCATCTTCAAGATGTCATCGGCGGCCTCTGTACCCGAGGGCTTCTGCTCGTCGATGCCCTTGATCTCGATCTGCACGTCCTTTGCGTCTATCGCCGTCTTCCCGCCGACGAGCAGGCTCACCTGGCCCGGCCACAGCATCACGCTGATTAGCGCCAGCAGCTGGATGCCAATGAACACCACGGCGCCGCGGTAGATGTCCGTGGTGCTGATCGACTTCGGCGCCACGCTGCGCAGGTAGAACAGCGCAAAGCCGAATGGCGGCGTCAGGAACGACGTCTGCAGGTTCATGCCGATCATCACGCCGAACCAGACGAGGTCGATGTTCAGCTTCTGCGCCACCGGGCCGAGCAGCGGCAGCAGGATGAAGGCGATCTCGAAGAAGTCGATGAAGAAGCCGAGCAGGAAAACGATCAGGTTGACGACGACCAGGAAGCCCCAGGCGCCGCCGGGAACGAAGGCGAACAGGTGCTCGACCCACAGGTCGCCGTCGACGGCGCGGAAGGTCAGCGCGAAGACGGTCGAGCCGATCAGCACGAACATCACGAAGACAGTGAGCTTGGCCGAGTAGTCCATCGCCTGGCGCAGCACCGGCATCGACAGCCGGCTCCTCGACGCGGCGAGCGCCAGCGCGCCGACCGCGCCCATCGCGCCACCTTCGGTCGGCGTGGCGATGCCCATGAAGATCGTGCCCAGCACCAGGAAGATCAGCACCAGCGGCGGCACCATCACGAACAGCGCGTGGCGGTAAAGCCGCATCCCCCGCATCGTGCGCGCCTCGGCCGGAATGGCGGGAACCGACGCCGGCCTGAAAATCGACAGCACGAAGACGTACAGCACCAGCAGGCTTACGAGAATCGCGCTGGGGATCATCGCCCCGGCATACATATCGCCGACGGACACGCCGAGCACGTCGGCCAGCACGATCAGCACCAGCGACGGCGGCACGATCTGCGCCAGCGTGCCCGAGGCACAGAT
>JBFGOX010000432.1:0-3269 GCA_041565015.1 Burkholderiaceae bacterium | reverse complement strand
CGCGCGCCGGCCAAGGTGCAGAGCGCGCTGCTCGAGGTGATGCAGGAACGGCAGGTGACGATCGCTGGCCACACCTATCCGGTGCCGGAGCCGTTCCTGGTGATGGCCACGCAGAATCCGATCGAGACCGAGGGCACCTATCCGCTGCCCGAGGCGCAGGTCGACCGCTTCATGATGAAGGTGCTGGTCGGCTATCCGACCGACGACGAGGAGTACGTGATCGTCGAGCGGGTGACCGGCGCGCCGATCGCCGTGGCAGCGGTGACGACGACCGAACAGCTTGCGGAGTTGCAGCGCGAGTGCCGCAAGGGCTACGTCGATCCGGCGCTGATGCAGTACGCGGTGCGGCTGGTGTCCGCGACGCGCGAACCGGAACGGCACGGCATGAAAGAACTCGGGCGCTATCTCACCTTCGGCGCCAGCCCGCGGGCGACGATTCACATGATCGAGGCGGCGCGCGCGCTGGCCTTCCTGCGCGGCCGCGACTATGCGCTGCCCGAGGACGTCTCCGACGTGGCGCCCGACGTGATGCGCCATCGGCTGGTGTTGTCGTACGAGGCGCTGGCCGAAGGCAAGAGCGCCGACGAACTGATCCGCGCGGTGATGAAGCGGGTTGCGCCGCCGGAAAAGCCGCTGCAGACCCATGTCAAGGTCGCCAACGCCTGATCGCCTGTCGCCTGTCGTTCCGGTGACCTCGGGGCCGGAGGCGATCCTGCGCCGGCTCGAATGGACGGTGCTCAAGCGGCTCGACGGCGCGTTGCACGGCGACTACCGCACGCTGTTCCGCGGTGCCGGGCTCGACCTGGCCGACCTGCGCGAGTACCAGTACCACGACGACGTGCGCCACATCGACTGGAACGTCACCGCGCGTCTGCAGGTGCCGCACGTGCGCGAGTATCACGAGGACCGCGAGCTTGCCGCCTGGTTCCTGGTCGATCTTTCGCCATCGGTCGACTTCGGCTCGGGCAAGACCAGCAAGCAGATGCTGGCCGCCGAGTTTGTCGCATTGATCGCGCGGGTGCTCACGCGCCGCGGCAATCGTGCCGGCCTGCTGCGTTACGGTAACCGCGTGGACACGGTGATTCCGCCGCGCGGCGGCCGTCGCCATGTGCTGCACATGCTGATGAGCATGCTGCGTCCAGCGGAGGCGGGCGCGGCCAAATCGACCGACCTCGGCGAGATGCTCGGCCACGCGCTGCGCCTGCTGCGCCGGCGCTCGCTGGTGTTCGTCGTTTCCGACTTCATCAGCGTGCCCGGTTGGGCGCCATGGCTGGCGCGGCTGGCGCAACGGCATGAGGTCATCGCGATCCGCCTATACGATCCGCTGGAGATGAGACTGCCGGACATCGGCGGCGTGCTGATGCAGGACGCGGAAACGGGCGAGCAGGTATGGGTCGACACGCACGACGCCGGGTTTCGGCGCCGCTTTGCCGCCGTTGCCGCCAAGCGCGAGCAGGCACTGCGCACCGCGCTGGCCGACGCCGGTGTCGATACGCTCGAACTGTCGACCGAAGACGACCTTGCCTCGTCGATCCTGCGCTTTGCCGATCTGCGCAAACGGCGCAGCCAGTTGACTGTCGGCGGCGGCCTGCCGACCCATCTGAAGAGCAGCCATGAACTTCCTGTGGCCTGAACTGCTGTGGTTGCTTCTTGCGCTGCCGCTGCTGGTGGTGCTGTACCTGCTGCTGCTGCGCCGGCGCAAGAAGTTCGCGCTGCGCTACGCGAGCCTGGGTCTGGTCAAGGAAGCGATCGGTACCGGCAGTCGCTTCCGCCGACACCTGCCGCCGTTACTTTTTCTCACCGCACTGGCGCTGATGCTGGTCGGAATCGCGCGGCCGACGGCGACGGTCACGCTGCCCACGCAGCAGGAGACGATCATCCTGGCAATGGACGTTTCGGGCAGCATGCGCGCCAAGGACGTCGAGCCGAATCGCCTGGCCGCGTCGCAGAACGCGGCGCGCGCCTTCGTCAAGGAACTGCCGCCGAAGACACGAATCGGCGTGGTGGCGTTTGCCGGCACCGCGTCATTGGTTCAGCCGCCGACGCATAGCCGCGAGGACGTGCTGGCGGCGATCGATCGCTTCCACCTGCAACGCGGCACCGCCACCGGCAGCGCGATCCTGGTGTCGCTCGACGCGCTGTTTCCCGACGCCGGCATCGATGTCAGCGGCGTCATTTACGGCGAGGACAGCAAACACCAACGCGGCCGTTCACTCGACCTGGCCGGCAAGGCCGATCCGCCGGAATTCAAGCCCGTCGCGCCGGGCTCTTATGCGTCAGCGGCAATCATCCTGCTCACCGACGGCCAGCGCACGACCGGCCCCGATCCGCTGAAGGCCGCGCGCATGTCTGCCGACCGCGGCGTGCGCGTCTATACGGTCG
The DNA here is from genome assembly GCA_041565015.1 of Burkholderiaceae bacterium. Taxonomy (GTDB): domain Bacteria; phylum Pseudomonadota; class Gammaproteobacteria; order Burkholderiales; family Burkholderiaceae_F; genus JADJWR01. The sequence continues at coordinate 887 of JBFGOX010000432.1, read as the reverse complement.
GCGTCGGCACCGTCGAAGGCGAGGTGATCGGCTTCGAAGGCTGGTCGTTCCGCGCGCGGCTCGACGAGGAAACGCTGAAGGCGGTGGCCAGCATGACGCTCGGCGATTATTTCCACGCCGGCAGCGCCGTGGATCTGACCAAGGTTTACGAAACGCTGAACTCACGGCTGGTGTTCGAGAAGCGGCAGACCGAGATCACGGCGTTGTTCGCCGCCGGTGCGGCGCTGCTGCTGCTGCTGGCCGCTTCACTGTCGCTGCTCTGGTTCAACCGGATCGTCTGACGCCGGGCGGGATTGCGGCAGCCGAGGCTGTCGAATGAGCGCCGGCGTCGCGTCTCGGGGACCCGGTCGCGATCTGAACCCGTCGCCGTTGAACTGCACCTGACGCAATCGCGGTGGCGGGCTGCAGTCGCAAAAATCCCTCGATCCCTTTTTGGGTATTGCCCGCATTGCGCTTCGTCAACAAGCGGCGAAAGCGGGCGACGACAATGAAATCGGCTGCTGATGCGCAGGTGATCCTGATCAGCCAGCCAGACTCCTGCGGCGGCAGCCGTAAGACAGATCGCTGACGGCTGGCTACAGGAGAAGCGAATGAAAGCCAAACTCGGATGGACGCTGCTCGGCGGTGCTCTGGTGGTTTCGGGTGCAGCCTTCGCAGCAGATCACGGATTCGATCTCGGCTAGCACGAATACGAGTCGAAGTGCGCCTCTTGCCATGGTGTCAATGGCCAAGGGTTCGGGCCGATGCGCCCATATCTTGTGAAGCATCCTTCGGACCTGACGACGCTGGCCAAGCGCAGCGGCGGCGCGTTTCCGACGCACCTGGTGTGGCTGATGATCGATGGACGCGCCGAGAAGGACACCGGCCCGCACGGCACCCGCGAAATG
>JBFGOX010000431.1:0-3296 GCA_041565015.1 Burkholderiaceae bacterium | reverse complement strand
TCACCATCGTCGGCTGGATCGTGATGGTGGTGATCGCAGGGACCACATCGGGCGTGCTCTGGTTCTGGGTGGCGGCCAATATCGCCGGCCTATGCATGGGCTCGAGCCAGTCGGCCGGCCGGGCGATGGTCGGCGTCTTCGCGCCAGAGCACCGCCGCGCCGAGTTCTACAGCCTGTGGAACGTCGCGGTGTGGCTATCGGCGGTGCTCGGCCCGGTGACCTACGGACTGGTCACGTGGCTCACCGACAACAATCACCGGCTCGCGATTCTGAGCACGGGTCTGTATTTCGTCGCCGGGCTGCTGGTGCTGGCCAAGGTCGATTTCGAACGCGGCCGGCGCGCGGCACGTGCGAGCACCGACTAAGTCCTTGACGTGCAGAAACGCCCGCGGCTCAATGTCCGAGGGCGGCGATTCCAGCCTTGGCAATCTGCGCGTCCTCAGTGGATTTCACGCCCGAGACGCCGACCGCGCCAATGATCTGGCCGCCGACCGTGATCGGCACGCCGCCTTCGAGCATGCCCTGCAGTGGCGCCGACAGGAATGCGTTGCGCCCTTGGTTGATCATGTCTTCGTAGACCTTCGTCTCGCGGCGACCCATCGATGCGGCACGCGCCTTCTCCGGCGCGATGTAGGCCGAAATCGGGGCTGCGCCATCGAGCCTCATGAGCTGCAGCAGGTGACCGCCGTCGTCGACGATGGCGATCGTCACTGCCCAGTTGTTCTTCTTCGCCTCCGCAGTCGCGCCGGACATGATGCGCGCGGCGTCGTCGGTACCGAGAAAGTGTTTCGTTTGCATCGCTTGCATCTCCTTGCCGTGAATGTTCAGCTGCGCAGTCGGTACCAGAATCCGGCCGCCCACTCGCGCAGTGCCAGGTTGCTCACCCGCAACGCTTCGGCATTCGGAACCAGCTGCTGCGGGCGGAACGCTCGCTGACCGATGTAGCCGGTGGGCGCGGCAATCGGCGTGAATCCGGACAGCGCAAACGCGCGCCGTGCGCGCGGCATGTGAAACGCGTCTGTAACCAGCAGCACCTTCTTGATGCCGAGCGGCGCCAGGATTGCGGACGACAGGCGCGCATTATCCGCCGTCGTGTCGCTGCGTTCTTCGATCCAGCGCGCCTTGATGCCGAATTCGCGCTCGAGCACCACCTGCATCAGCCGTGCCTCCGGCAGCGAGGCGCGATCCGGATTGCCTCCGGTCAACAGCACCGGCAGCCCCGTTTCCCGCGCCAGCTGGGCGCCGTAGCGCAGACGGCGCAGGGTCGAAACGCTGACGGTGTCGCCGCCCCATTCGGGCGAAGCGTGCACGCGGCCCCCGGCCAGGATGACGATCGCCTGCGCGCCTGCCCGCGCCGTGGTGGCCAGCGGCGGTGGTTCCAGCGTGCGGATCAGCGCATGCGCGACCACGCTGGTGCTCAGCGCCAGCAGCGACAGCAGGCCTACCGATGCCAGCAGGAGTCCCAACGCGCGCCGGCGCAGCGAGAGCCATGCGCCAACCAGCGCCAGCAAGACCAGCGACGTTGGCGGCAGCCCGAGCTGCCCAAGCACATAGGACGTCGTTTCGCCGGCCGTCATGCGGCGCGACGTCGGCTCATGCCGGCTTGACGGCGGCGCGCACCTGCTCGAGCGCGGTCGGGTCCTCGATCGTCGTCAGGTCGCCCGGAGCACGGCCCTCGCACAGCGCCTGAATCGAGCGGCGCAGCAGCTTGCCCGAACGTGTCTTCGGCAGCACGGAGACGAAGTGCACGCGCGCCGGGCGCGCCACCGCGCCAAGCTGGCTGTCGACGACCTTCATCAGTTCGCCCTCGAGCGCCAGTTTCGCCTGCGGCGTCGCGATCGCATTGGCGTCCTTGACCACCGCGAAGGCCATCGCCACCTGGCCCTTCAACTGGTCGGCCACGCCGACCACCGCAACCTCGGCGATCGCCGCGTGTGAGCTGATCGACTCCTCGATTTCGCGTGTGCCGAGCCGATGGCCGGCGACGTTGATCACATCGTCGGTGCGGCCGAGGATGAAGAAGTAGCCGTCCTTGTCTCGGATGCCCCAGTCGAAGGTCGAATAGACCATCCGGTTCGGCACGCTTTCCCAGTAGGTCTTGACAAAGCGCTCGTCGTCGCCCCAGACGGTCGTCATGCAGCCCGGCGGCAACGGCCCTTCGATGGCGACCACGCCTTTTTCGTCGGCGCCCTTGACCTCTTCTCCGGTGCTCTCGTTGAACAGCCTGACGTCGTAGCCGTACACAGGCAGGCCGGGGCTGCCGAACTTCGATGGCAGCGCCTCGACGCCGCGTGATATGGCCAGGATCGGCCAGCCCGTCTCGGTCTGCCAGTAGTTGTCGATGATCGGCTTGCCAAGGCCGTCGGCGATCCAACGTGCAGTCGGTTCGTCGAGCGGCTCGCCGGCGAGGAACAACATGCGCAGCGACGAGATGTCGTATTTCTTCAGGAACGCCGGGTCCTGCTTCTTCAGCACGCGGATCGCCGTAGGCGCCGAGAACATCACCGTGACCTTGTGCTTCTCGACGATCGACCACCAGACGCCGCCGTCCGGCCGGATCGGCGTTCCCTCGAACATGATCGTGGCCATGCCGGCCAGCAGCGGGCCATAGATGAGGTAAGAGTGGCCGACCACCCAGCCGATGTCGCTGGTCGCGAAGTAGGTCTCGCCGGCATTGCCGCAGTAGATGTGCTTCATGGAAGCCGCCAGCGCCACCGCATAGCCGCCGGTGTCCCGCTGCACGCCCTTCGGCTTGCCGGTCGTGCCCGACGTGTACAGGATGTAGGACGGTTCGCTTGACTCGAGCCACTCGCACGGCGCCTCATCGTTCATGTGCGCGGCGCGCAGCTTGGCGTAGTCCTCGTCGCGACCGGCTGTCTTGGCCATTGGCGCCAGGCCGCGGTCGACCAGCAGCACTTTCGCCGGCGGCTTCTTCGCCAGCCGGATCGCCTCGTCGAGCAGTCCCTTGTACGGCACGACCTTGCCGGCGCGCGATCCGGCGTCCGAACTGACGATCACCTTCGGCTGTGCATCGTCGATGCGCGAGGCAAGGCTCACCGAGGCGAAGCCGCCGAACACCACCGAGTGGATCGCGCCGATGCGAGCGCAGGCGAGCATCGCGAAGGCTGCCTCCGGGATCATCGGCATGTAGATCAGAACACGGTCTCCGTGCCCGACACCCAGGCCGCGCAGGATGCCGGCCATGCGGTTGACCTCGCGATGAAGCTGATTGAAGGTGTAGGTCTTCTCGGCTTCGACTTCGGTGGAGATGTAGATCAGCGCGGCCTGATCGCCGC
>JBFGOX010000430.1:0-3323 GCA_041565015.1 Burkholderiaceae bacterium | reverse complement strand
TACCGCGCCGCGCGCGCGCGCATCGGCCTGCCGAGATAGCGCGCGCAGCACGGCAGCTGGCGCGCCGCAGTCTTATCGCGGGCTGTATACGGGCTGCCGGAAGACGAGGTCGATGCAAGCACTGCTGACGCTGATCGAGCAATACGGCCTGTGGCTCGTCTTCGCCAACGTGCTGCTGCTGCAACTCGGCCTGCCGGTGCCGGCGTACCCGACGCTGATGGCGACCAGCGCGCTGTCTGCGGGTGGCGGTCATTCAGCGCTGCAGATCGTGATCGTCGCCGTGCTGGCCTGCCTGATCGCCGATCTCGCGTGGTACGCGGCCAGCGCGCGGATCGGCCGTCGCGTGCTCGGGCGGCTGTGTCGCATTTCACTGTCGCCGGACAGCTGCGTACGGCAAACCGAATCGATCTACGAACGCTGGGGCGCCCCCTCGCTGCTGATCGCGCGTTTTGTCCCGGGCTTTGCCGCGATCGCCACTGCGATGGCCGGCGTCGTGCGCACGCCGCTGGCGCTATTCGTTGCATTCGTGACGGTCGGCGCCGCGCTGTGGAGCGGCGTAGCGGTGGCGCTGGGCTGGATCTTTCGCGACGTAGTGGCCGATGTGCTCGCCGTGCTCGAGCAGGCGGGCCGTTTCGGGCTGCTGGTCATCGCGACCGTGTTTGCCCTGTTCGTGCTGTTCAAGGCCTGGCAGCGTCGGCGTTTTCGCCTGCAGCTGCGCATGGCGCGCGTGTCGGTGGCGGAACTGAATGATCTCCTGCAGCGCGGCGAGCGTCCGCTGATCATCGACGTGCGCTCCGCAAGCAGCCGCGAGGGCGGTCGCATTCCCGGCGCGCTGTGGCTCGACAGTCACGCGCTCGATGCCAGCCTGCAGGCGCTGCCGGCAGCAGAAGAAGTCATTGTCTACTGCGCCTGCCCGAACGAGGCCAGTGCCGCAGTGCTCGCGAGGCGGCTGCAGCGCCACGGCTTTGCGCGGGTGCGGCCGCTGCATGGCGGCATCGATGCGTGGGTCGCAGCGGGCTTTCCGCTCGAAACCGGGCGCGAACCGGCGGCGTCGACGGGAGCGAGATAATTTGCGTGGCGCACGTCGAGCGCCAGCATGGTCGCATCGCGTCGAGCACTCGACTTCCTGCCTGATGGAGGAGAAGACAGAGCAATGAATTACCGCCGTCTCGGCCGCGCCGGCCTGAAACTTAGCGAACTGTCGTTCGGCTCGTGGGTCACTTACGGCAACCAGGTCGACGCGCGCGCGGCGCGCGAGCTGATGGCCGCTGCCTGGGATGCCGGCGTGAATTTCTTCGACAACGCCGAGATCTACGCCCGCGGCGGTGCCGAGACGATCATGGGCGAGGCGCTGAAGGCGTTGGCCTGGCCGCGGCAGAAGTTCGTCGTCTCGACCAAGTTCTACTGGGGGCTGGCCGATGGGCCGAACGAGAAGAACACGCTCAATCGCAAGTACCTGCGGCACGCAATCGAGGGCTCGCTGAGGCGACTGCAGCTCGACTACATCGATCTCGTCTACTGCCACCGGCCCGATCCGAACACGCCGATCGAGGAGACCGTCTACGCGATGCACGAGATGATCGCGCGCGGCCAGGCGCTGTACTGGGGCGCCAGCGAATGGAGCGCCGACGAGATTCGCGCTGCCTGGTCGATCGCCGAGCGCCACGGACTTTCCAAGCCGGCGATGGAGCAGCCGCAGTACAACCTGTTTCACCGCAAGCGCGTCGAGAACGAGTACGCGCGGCTGTATGAGGACATCGGCCTCGGGCTGACCACGTGGAGTCCGCTGGCCAGCGGCGTGCTGACCGGCAAGTACCGCGACGGCATTCCGGCCGGCAGCCGCGGCACGGTCGAGAACTATGCATTCCTGCGCGAGCGGCTGACCGATACGCGCCGCAACGAGATCGCCGGCAGGCTCGAACCGCTGGCGCGCGAGCTCGGCTGCACGCTGGCACAGCTGGCGCTGGCCTGGTGCCTGGCCAACCCCCGCGTGTCCACGGTCATCACCGGCGCCACCCGCGCCGATCAGATCGGCGAGAACATGAAGGCGGTCGATGTCGCGCCGAAGCTGACCGCCGACATCGTGGCCCGCATCGAGGCGACCGTCGGCGCTCACTTTGACTGAGCCGATGCCGCCGGCCGTCACCTTTCGCCTGGCCGCCGCCGCCGATCTGCCGGCGCTGCTGCGACTGCTCGCCGACGACGCCGTGGCGCAGGCGCGCGGCGGATACACGCCCGAGCTGACGCCGGCAGTCACCGCCGCGTTCGACGAGATCGCGCGCGATCCGAACAACGAACTGTGGATCGGCGAGCGCGACGGCGAGGCGGTCGCGATGCTGCAGCTGACGCTGATTCCGGGCTTGAGCCGGGGCGGCATGAAGCGCGCGCTGATCGAAGCGGTGCGCGTGCGCGCCGATGTGCGCGGCCAGCGCATCGGCCAGGCGCTGATGGCGCACGTGACCGCGCGCGCCAAGGCGGCGGGCTGCGGCCTGATGCAGCTCACCACCGACAAGAGGCGCATCGATGCGCACCGCTTCTACGAACGCCTCGGCTACGTCGCCAGCCACGTCGGCATGAAGAAGGTGCTGTGATGCAACCGGCCACTTGCGCGCGCTGCGGCGCGCCGTTTCAGTGCGGCCTCGATGACCCGCAGGGCTGCTGGTGCGCAAAGCTGCCGGCGCTGCCGCGGGCGGCGCTCGATGCCTCGGCCGGCTGCCTGTGCGAGGCCTGCCTGCGTCGCTTGCAAGCCGCGCCGCGCGGCAGTGGTCCGGCGGCCGAGGGGGACGCGGCGAGCTAGCCGCTCTTCTTCTTCGCGCGCCGCCGCGTGCCGGCGTTGCGGATGCCCGCCCTGCTCTTGACTGCGCCGGGACCGGGCACGCGTTGATCCTCCGCGTCGGCGCTGATCGCGCCGTCGCCGGCGACATAGAACGAAGCCCAGTAGACCGGATTGGCGAATGGGTGCGCCGCTTCGTCCCGCAGCAGCTCGCGCGCGCCGTCGCAGAGGCGACGGCAGTCCTCGTCGCGTCCCGGCAGCGCGCCAGCGACCGCATCGGCGAGGCCTTCGATCAGCGCGATGGCCTGTGCTTTCGTCAGCTCGCGCAGCCAGCGCCGGCTGGCGGCCAGTGCCGCCGCCACGCTGACGTTGCCGCTGAGCCATCGGCGATGGAACTCGCCCATCAGCAGCGTCGCCGAAAGATCGTCCACGGCCCAGCGGCTCGCGACCACGGCCGCGTAGCCGGCGGCAATGAATGCCGCCGGCAGCGACACTTCCTCGGAGACGAGATTGGGTCGCGTCTGTCCGGTTTCGCAGCCGGACAGCACGG
>JBFGOX010000429.1:0-3330 GCA_041565015.1 Burkholderiaceae bacterium | reverse complement strand
CCTCGGTAAGCGTCGGCGCCAGCGCCGTGGGCAGGTCGCCCAGCGGGGCGAAGCGACCGTTTTCGGCATCGAGCACCAGCACCTGTCCGCTTTCGATCACGTAGTGCCACCCGTGCAGGAACAGCTCGCCACTGCGCACGCGGCGCTCGACCATCGGGTAGCCCATCAGGCGCTCGAGTTGCAGCACGATCGAGCGCTGCTCGACGCGGCGCAGGACCTCGGGCGACATCTGCTCGGGCAGCACCGCTGCGCGCGCCAGTTCGAGCCAGGCCGTCAGGTGCGTGGCCTCGGCCGGCGGCGGTTCGTACAGGCCGCGGATCGCGCCGCAGTGACTGTGGCCGCAGACGATGATGTTCTGCACTTGCAACTGCAGCACGGCGAATTCGATCGCCGCCGCGGTGCCGTGGAAACCGGCAGACATGTCCCAGGGCGGAATCAGGTTGCCGACGTTGCGCGCGATGAACAGATCCCCGGGCCCGCAGTTCATCAGCGCGTGCGGGACGATGCGCGAATCGGAGCAGCCGATGAACAGCGTCTTCGGGTGCTGGCCCTCGTCGACCAGTTTCCGATAGGTCTTCTCGTAGCGCGGGAAGAACTGCTTCTCGAAGCGCGCCAGCCGTTGCAGCAGTTCGGGGTCGGGCATGGCTCAGTGGTGATGCGCGGCCTGTTCGTGCATCAGCGCGTGCGCATAGTCGCGCAGTGCCTGCTGCAGCGCGCGCTCGGCCAGTCTGGCTTCGATCTGCGCCCGCACGTTCTCGAGGGGCAGCACGCGACCGGCAACGCGCCGCGCCACGCGCACGATGTGCAGGCCATAGCGCGTTTCGACCAGCTTCGGCAGCACGCCGACGGCGTCGGACTGCGTCAGCGCCTGCCAGAACTCCGGGACCACTTCGCTGCGCGTGAGCTGGCCCAGGTTGCCGCCGACCTGCGCCGACGGGCAGTTCGACAGCTCGCCAGCCCGCTGCGCAAACGACTCCGGCGAGGCGAGCAGCGCATCGAGCACCTGCTGCGCCTGCTGGCGCAGGGCGGCCAGCGGCACATGCTCGGTCACCGCGAACAGGATGTGGTCGGCCTCGACCAGGTCGCCGCTACGGAACAGTTCGGGGTGTTCGTCGTAGAAGCGCCGGCAGTCGGCGTCCGTCGGCGCCTGCACGCTGATCTCACGGTCGAGGAGCTGATCGAGCAGCGCCTCCTCGGTTTCGGCCTCGAGGCCGAGCGCGCGTGCGCGCTCGACCAGCCGGCTGCGGATTTCCTGTACCTGCATCACGCTGCCTCCCGAAATCCTGTGCCGCTAGCGTCGCGCCCGCACCAACTGGTAGGCGCGGCCGAGATAGGTCAGGGCGGCGAATCCGCTCCAGATGTGCACCAGGCGCGAGAACGGGAAGATCAGGAAGATCGTCATGCCGAGCACCAGGTGCAGCTTGAAGATGGCCGCCACGTCGGTCACGTAGGCCGCCGCGTCGGTGCGCAGCGTGACGATGTGCTGGGCCCAGGTCATCAGCTTGATCATCTCGCCACCGTCGCGGTGCTGCCACGAGAACAGCAGCGAAACCAGCCCGAGCACCAGTTGCACCAGCAGCAGCCACAGCACCACCCAGTCCATCGTGGTCGTCGTCACCCGGATGCGCGGCTCGCTGTATCGGCGATGCATCAGGATCATCAGCCCGGCCAGCATCACGAAGCCGGCCAGCCCGCCGGCGACGATCGCCAGCAGTTGCTTGGCGGGCGCTTCGATGCCGAGCGCGTGCCAGATGGGGATCGGCGTGAGCAGCCCGACCAGGTGGCCGAAGAAGATGCCGAGGATGCCGATGTGGAACAGGTTCGAGCCGAGCCGAAGCTGACCGGTGCGCAGCATCTGGCTGGAGTCGGATTTCCACGTGTACTGCTCGCGGTCGAAGCGGATCAGGCTCCCGATCAGGAACACCGCGAGGCAGATGTACGGATAGATGCCGAAGGCAAAGGTGTGCAGCGAGCTCATTGGCTTCTCCGCTGGAACTGGATCGGTTGTTCGGTGACGTTGTTCTTCGCCGGGGCACAGGGCGCCGCCGCGCCCATGAAATCGACCGGCGCGTCGAGCCAGGCTGCATCGACGGCAGCGTACGAGGAGTCGTCCTCGACGTCGGCCTCGGCGCCGAGCGGCGCCTCGTTGGCCAGCGCCAGCAGCAGGTCGAAGGCGCCGGCGTAGTCCGACGCGCGCGCCGCCAGCACGCCGCCGATTGCCCGCACGATGTGCGTGACTTCGGCGAGATGCTCGCGCGCCTGCGCGGGATCGAGCACGGAAAGGAACTCGAGGAACGCCGGCAGGTAGTCGGGCAATTGTTCGCTGGCCGGTTCGATGCCGGCGGCACGATACATCTGCAGCAGGTCGACCATCGCCTGGCCGCGGTCGCGCGAATCGCCGTGCACGTGCTCGAACAGATTTAGAGCCGTGCGCCGGCCGCGATCGAACGTGTCGATGTAGATCTCCTGCGCGGCCAGCGGATCGGCCTTGGCCAGCCGGCCGAGCAGTGGCCGCACGGACTCCCGGCGGGCCGCGCGCACGGGCGCCGCGGCCAGCGCCTCGGCGACCGCGTCGAGGTTGGCCAGCAGCGATTCGCTCGGATAGTCGAGCAGCCGCGCAATCGCCCGCAAGACGTCGTTCATGTCAGCTCCTTGATCTTGATCACCTTGCGCTTGGAGCCGAACAGGCTCCTGACGCCGGCCTTCTCGTCGGCCTGGTTGCCGAGCGAGAAGCCGCAGGAGCCGCGCAGGTCGAACGCATCCTCCGCGTACTCGCGATGGGTGGTCGGGATGACGAAGCGATCCTCGTAGTTGGCGATCGCCATGATCTTGTACATGTCCTCGACCTCGGCCTGCGTGATGCCCGCCTGCGCCAGCACCTCGGGCCGGTCGACGCCGTCGACGTGGCGGCCGCGCATGAAGCTGCGCATCGCCAGCATCCGTTCGAGCGCACGCGCCACCGGCGCCTCGTCGCCGGCGGTCAGCATGTTGGCCAGGTACTTCAGCGGGATGCGCAGGCTGGAGACATCGGGAATCTCGCCTTTCATCGCAATCGCGCCGGATTCGACACGCGCCTGTACCGGCGACAGCGGCGGGATGTACCAGACCATCGGCAGCGTCCGGTATTCCGGGTGCAGCGGCAGTGCCACGCGCCAGTCAACCGCCATCTTGTAGACGGGCGAATTGCGCGCAGCGGCGAGCCAGGTCTCCGGCACGCCATCGGCGCGCGCCTGCTCGATCACCGCCGGATCATTCGGGTCGAGGAAGATCGACAGCTGCGCGTCGTACAGGTTCTTCGTGTGCTCGACGCTGGCCGCCTCTTCGATGCGG
>JBFGOX010000428.1:0-3344 GCA_041565015.1 Burkholderiaceae bacterium | reverse complement strand
CGGCATGCGGCTGCTGGCGCGGTGCGTGATCTCGATTCGCTCACCGGTGCCGGCGAAAAGCACCGTGTGATCGCCGACGATATCGCCGCCGCGCACGGCCGAAAAGCCGATCGTGCCGGCCTTGCGTTCGCCGGTCACGCCCTCGCGCGCGTAGACCGCAAGTTCCTTCAGCGCCTTGCCCTGCGCGGCCGCGAGGACCTCGCCCATCTTCAGTGCCGTGCCCGACGGCGCATCGACCTTGTGCTTGTGGTGCGCCTCGATGACCTCGATGTCGTAGCCGGCCGCCAGGATGCTGGCCGCGACTTCGAGCAGCCGGAACGTCGCATTGACGCCGACGCTCATGTTCGGCGCAAACACGATCCCGATCGACTCGGCGGCAGCGGCGACCGCCCGCTTGCCGGCGTCGTCGAAGCCGGTCGTGCCAATCACCATCTTCACGCCGTGCCGGCGACAGGCCTCGATGTGCGCCAGCGTGCCTTCGGGCCGGGTGAAATCGATCAGCACCTGCACCGCGGGCAGTGCCTCGAGATCAGCGCCGATCGTCACGCCGGTGCGACGACCGAGGAAATCGCCGCAATCGCGGCCGCGATCGGGACTGTCGGCGCGATCGAGTGCGACCGCGATGTCGATGTCCGCGTCATTGAGTGCCGCCTCGATCAGCATCCGGCCCATGCGGCCGCCGGCCCCGGCGATGGCAACCTTGACGCCCATCGTTTCAGCGTGCCGGAACCGAGATCTGCGGACCCGGCTCCTTCGGCGGCGGCTTCGGCAGGTCCTTCGGCTTGCGACCGAGGATCAGGTTGTCAGCCAGCGTTTCGGGCGGCATCTCGTCGGCGTCGAAGCGCTCGACGCGGTTGTCCTTGAAATGCACGGTGAGCTTGCGCGACTGCACCTCGGAGCCCTTGCCGCGCTTGAGCAGATAGACGTAATCCCAGCGGTCCTGATGGAACAGGCTGACCAGCGCCGGCGTACCAAGCAGGAAGCGCACCTGGTCGCGTGTCATGCCCGCATGGAGCTGGTCGACCATTTCCTTGGTCACGACATTGCCCTGCTGCACATCGGGACGATACGGCTGGATGAACGTCGGCACCCATGTCCGCACCGACTCGCAGCCGGCGGCGAGCAGCACGGTTGCGACAAGCGCGATCGGTCGTAGGAGGCTCGAGAGATTCATGGCGGGCAACGTGGGTCAAAGCGGGCCGCGGCAGCCGACCCGAGAACGTCGGGCGCTATGATACCCACGCCTAGCTGACGCACCGCACGCCGGTGCTCGATTGTCACGATGTCCAGCCGCCAGCACCCCGTCTCGACCGAGCTGAAAGCCAGCGGATTGAAGGCGACGCTGCCGCGGATGAAGATCCTCGAAATCTTCCAGCGTTCGTCGCAGGAAGGCGTACGCCACCTCAGCGCGGAAGACGTCTACAAGGCGCTGCTGGCGGTTCAACTCGACGTCGGACTGGCCACCGTGTATCGCGTGCTGACGCAGTTCGAGCAGGCCGGGCTGCTGACGCGCAGCAATTTCGAAGCGGGCCGCGCGGTGTTCGAACTGAACGAGGGCGCCCACCACGATCACCTGGTCTGCCTGACCTGCGGTCGGGTCGAGGAGTTCGTCGACGGCGAGATCGAGCGGCGGCAGAAGCAGATCGCCGCCGACAAGGGCTTCGCGCTGCGCGACCACGCGCTGGCCCTGTACGGCGAATGCACGAAGGAGCGCTGTCCGTACCGGCCGAAGGACTGATGAGCGTAGGCAGCGGAGCTAGGACGCGCGCAGCAGGCTGCGCCTGACGGCGACTGCGGCGTCCGGAAAATCGGTGAACACGCCGTCGACGCCGGCGGCAAAGAACAGTTCCAGTTCACGCTGCGGCTGACCGCGCAGGTTGGCCGGCAGGAAGACATCCTCGACCCGGAACGTCCAGGCATGCACGGCCAGGCCGAGCGCGTGCGCATCGCCGATCAGCGAAGTGGGCTGGCCGATCGCGCCGGCCGCATCGCGCGGAAAGACCAGCGACTTGGCCACGCCGATGCCCTGAACGAGGGCGGCCAGATCGCGCAGCTGCGCAGGGGTTGGCGGCTTGCCGAGCAGCATCACGCGCGGCAGATCGGACACTTCGGCAAACCGGCGCAGCGCCTCGCGCTCGAAGCTCTGCACGAACACCGGCGCCTTTGCGCCGCGCAGTCCGGCCGCGTGCAGCACGTCGGCAAGGCGCCGCTCGGTCGGCAGGCCGATAGCTGCGAAGTGGGCGGCATGCTTCAGTTCGGGATAGATGCCGACCGGTCGCCCGCTCGCGCCGCCGGCGCGCTCGCCCAGCGCCAGGATCTCGTCGAGCGTGGCGATGCCGAAGCGGCCGTCGAACTCGGCGTTGCGCGGTCGCTCGCGGGCGAAGCGCTCGGTCGCGCGCAGGCCGCGGATTTCGTCGAGCGTGAAGTCCTCGCTGAACCAGCCCGTCATTTCCTTGCCGTCGACGCGCTGCGTGCGCCGGCGCGCGGCGAACTGCGGTCGCGTGGCGACGTCGGTGGTCAGCGACAGTTCGTTTTCATGGCGCGCGATCAGCACGCCGTCGCGGGTGACGACCAGGTCCGGCTCGATGAAATCGGCGTCCTGTTCCAGCGCCAGTTCGAAGGCGGCCAGCGTGTGCTCCGGCCGGTGGCCGCTGGCGCCTCGGTGTGCGATGACCTTCGGCATGCTGCCGTCGAGCGTCGGATACGGCCAGCGCGGCTGTGCCTGCGCGAGGCGCACCGTCGCACAGGCGGCCGAGGCGATCAGCAGTGTGCGGCGGTTCATCGTTCGGCCTTCAGGCGGCGAGCATTTCGCGTGCGTGCTTGCGCGTGGTGTCGGTGATCGACACGCCGCCGAGCATGCGCGCCAGTTCATCGACGCGTGTCTTGCGGTCGAGCAGGCCGATCCGGCACACCGGCTTGCCGCCATCGTCCTGCACCTTGCTGACGACCAGGTGCTGGTCACCGCGCGCCGCCACCTGTGGCAGGTGGGTGACGCACAGCACCTGGCGGTCGCCGCCCAGCTGCTTCAGCAGCCGGCCGACCGTCTCGGCCACCGCGCCGCCGATGCCGGCGTCGACCTCGTCGAAGATCAGCGTGGCCACCGGGGTCGCCGTGGCCGCGATCACCGAAATCGCCAGGCTGATGCGCGCCAGTTCGCCGCCGGATGCGACCTTCGCCAGAGGCCTTGGGGTGACGCCGGCATGACCGGCGACGAGGAACTCCGCCCGCTCGGAGCCGGTTGCCGACGGTTCGCAGGCATTCAACTGCACCTCGAAGCGGCCGCCGAGCATCGACAGGTCCTGCATCGCGCGGGTGACCTCGTGCGCCATGTGCCTGGCGGCCTG
>JBFGOX010000427.1:0-3345 GCA_041565015.1 Burkholderiaceae bacterium | reverse complement strand
TGGCAAGCTACCGTGCGGACGAGCTGGCGCGGCTAAAGCGGAACTTCTTCGGCTTCGACCCGAGCTATCACTACGCGCGCTCGAATTTCGTGCGCAAGGTGCCGCACGCGTGGACGCCGCTGCACCTGGCCGTGCATCGCGCCGGACCGCGGCGCCTGTCCTAGGTTCGGCCCCTTGAGCCTGATCGGCGCCTCGGCGGCTTTCCTGCTTGCGGTTCCGCAGGATTTCGGGCTCGTTGCGGCTGGCTCGACCGGCCATTGCGCCGGCATCATTCGTCCGCTGCCCAGGGCACGGGCCGCGCGCTGAGGCCGGCGCGACAAGCGACAACAACGGCAGGATGCACCATGGAACGCTTCACGATTTCGCTGTCCGAGGAACTGGCGCAGGAGTTCGACGCGCTGATCGCCGCCCGCGGCTATGAGAACCGCTCGGAAGCGGTGCGCGACCTGATTCGCCGCGAACTTGAAGCACAGCGTCGCCACCGGCAGCCGCACGCGCACTGCGTGGCCAACCTGTCGTATGTCTACAACCACCACGAGCGCGATCTGGCTGACCGGCTGATCGAACTGCAGCACGAGTACCACGACCTGTGCGTCTCCACGCTGCATGCGCACCTGGACCACGAGAACTGCCTGGAAAGCGTGATCCTGCGCGGCCACCTCGACGATGTGCAGACCTTCGCCGACCGCCTCATTGCCGAGCGCGGCGTGCGGCACGGGTCGCTGAATCTCGTCACCGCCGAACTCGGCCCGCCGCATGCGCATGCGCACGGCGACGGCGGCAGGCACCGGCACCTGAAGCCGCGCGGCTGAATCGCGCGCGCGCCGTTCGCGCGCGATTTGACCGGCCGCAAGCCGGCCGTAAGATGATTCCGGCAATGTTCATAAAACTGCTGGCCGCAGCAGCGACCCGGCAGCATGGCCGCATGCCTTGCAAGGACCGACCGATGCACGATCTGCCCACTGAATGGACCGCGCTGGCGGCGCTGGTCTTTCTGCTGGGACTCAAGCACGGATTCGACGCCGACCATCTGGCGACGATCGACGGGCTGACCCGCCACAACGCGCGCCACCGGCGCAGCTTTGCGCGCTACTGCGGCGCCTTGTTTTCGCTCGGCCACGGACTGGTCGTCGTGGCCATCGCACTGGCGGTCGGTCTGGCAAGCGAGAAGTGGGACACGCCGCGCTGGCTCGAAACGGGTGGTGCCTGGATCTCGATCGGCTTCCTGACCGCGATCGGCATCGTCAACCTGCGCGCGGTGCTGGCTGCCGGTCCGCATGACGTGGTCGCGCCGGTCGGCGTCAAGGGGCGTTTTCTCGGCCGGCTCACGTCGGCGGCGCGCCCGTGGTCGGTGGCGCTGGTCGGCAGCCTGTTCGCGCTCAGTTTCGACACGGTCTCGCAGAGCGCGCTGTTCGCGATGACCGCCACGCAATTCGGCGGCAGCGAGCACGCGCTGCTGCTCGGGCTGCTGTTCGTGCTCGGCATGCTGGTCACCGACGGCATCAACGGCCTATGGATTGCGCGGCTGATCGCCCGCGCCGACCAGATCGCCGTGATCGCCTCGCGCGTCATGGGCCTGGCGGTGTCGGGCGTGGCGCTGCTGATCGCGGCCTTCGGCACTGCGCGGCTGGCGCTGCCGGCGGTCGGCGCCTGGAGCGAGGGCAGGGAGATTGCCTTCGGCGCGATCGTCGTCGCGATGATTGCCAGCAGCTACCTGCTGGCGCGCAAGCTGGCGCTTCGCGATGGCGCCCGGCGGTACGTCACCAACTGAGGCCGCCGCCTGACGCGGTCTGCTGGACGCGCCGACCGACGGCCGGCGCGCGCGCATTCACGACCGTTCAGCTGATGCCCATGCAACCGCCGCGCCCGAAGCCGGGGCCGCGGCCGCCGCGCGGTCCGTAGCCGGGCCCGTAGCCGGGCTGTGCGCCGG
The DNA here is from genome assembly GCA_041565015.1 of Burkholderiaceae bacterium. Lineage (GTDB taxonomy): Bacteria > Pseudomonadota > Gammaproteobacteria > Burkholderiales > Burkholderiaceae_F > JADJWR01. The sequence continues at coordinate 1,415 of JBFGOX010000427.1, read as the reverse complement.
CGGCCGGACCGCGCGCAAAGCGCGGCCCCGACGCGTACTGATCGAACGTGGCCTTCTGCTCATCGCTCAGCGACGCATAAAGGGACTTGCGCAGCTCGTTGATTTCGTCGGCCGCCTGCGCGTTGTGCTTCATCATCGTCACCCGCTGATCGGCCATCGCCTGCGCATCGCCACGCGTACTCCACATGCTCGGGTGCAGTTGCGCCCGCGCCTGCGCTTCGGTCCTGACTCTGGCCGCATAGGTGTTCCACGCCGCCTGCTGTCCCGGCTGCAGCTTCAAGGCAGCCTTCAGTTCATCGAGCCTCGCCTGCATCCGCTCGGCGTGCACGGCCGGATCGAGTGCCGCGCCGGCACCGGGTCCGAATCCCATGCCCATGCCGGCGCCCAGTCCAAATCCCATGCCGCCGCCGGCTCCGGGTCCGTAGGCGAACGCCGACGCCGCTGCGGCGAACACGCTTACCACTGCCACTGCCAGGATCGTCTTCTTCGCTTGCATGATGCTCTCCTTTAGCCATGGCCGGAGTGCGTCCGGCCTTCGCTGGCATCTTGCGGCGATCGGCTGCCAGGAGGGCGAAGACTTGTAACGTCGTTTTTCAGCGGGCCATAGCAGACACAGCACGAAACGAAACCGCTGTTCGCCGTTGCCAAAGCGTCGGCGGCGCGCGACAGGCGTCGGCGCGGGCTTTTGCCGCGCCGGTGAAGACTCAGCGCCGCGGCCTGCCGGCAGTTTGATGCTGCTCAGCCTGGGCGGCGATGCTTGCACCTATATTGCATGCGGCATTCGCGCGCATCGCAGTGCCCAACCGGCCCGTTCGCGCAGGATCGCTGCGAAGGGCCGTCATACCGACCTGGAGGATTGCCATGAAGTCGTTTCTGATCGCCGGGCTGGCCGCGGCTGGCCTGATGTTTGCGAGTGCCGCCAGTGCTGCAGTCGACGCCAAGGCGGCCGAGGCCAAGGCCACCGAAGCCGGCTGCCTGAAGTGCCATGCAGTCGACAAGAAGAAGATGGGCTCGGCGTTCAAGGACATCGCCGCCAAGAACAAGGCCAACAAGGACTACGTGAATGCCGCCGTCGAAAAGCTGAAGTCGGGCGGCGGCCATCCGAAATCGGCGGCCAGCGAAGCCGACCTGAAGCTGATCATGAACTGGGTGATGAGCCTCTGAACTCGGCGCTGTTCTGGACAACGGGCCGGCATCTTGCCGGCCTTCTTGTTGTAACGGCGGCCGTAACGCGGCTGCCGCGCAACGTCCTTATCCCATTAGATCTTGTCGGCGCGCAGGTCATCCACACGTCGCGATGAGGCGCGCCGAGCCGATTGATCCACGTCAACCTGCGCGGCGAGGTCGCGTGTCATTTTCCTTTCGTTGTCCATTGCGATAGATGTCGCTCGGCGGACGCGGGGCGCAAGGGTTTT
>JBFGOX010000426.1:0-3348 GCA_041565015.1 Burkholderiaceae bacterium | reverse complement strand
TGAGCTGCCGCGCGCGCGGCAGGCGGCTTGACGCGGCAGCCTAGTCGCGCTCGAGCAGCGCCACCGCCTGCACGGCAATGCCTTCGCCGCGGCCGGCGAAGCCGAGGTGTTCGGTCGTCTTGCCCTTGATGCCGATCGCCGATTCGTCCACGCCGAGCACCGGCGCGATGCGCGCCCGCATCTGCGCGATGTACGGCGCGACCTTCGGCCGCTGCGCAATGACCACCGCATCGACGTTGCCCACCCGCCAGCCGGCCGCGCGGACCTGCGCCATCGCGGCGCGCAGCAGTTCGAGGCTATCTGCGCCCCGGTGCTCAGGATCGCGGTCGGGAAACAGCTGGCCGATGTCGCCAAGTCCGGCCGCGCCGAGGACCGCATCGGTGATCGCATGCAGCAGCGCATCGGCGTCCGAATGGCCAAGCAGGCCCTGAGGCGACGGAATCTCCACGCCGCCGATCCTCAACCCGCGCCCGGGCACCAGCGCGTGGACGTCGAAGCCGACGCCGACACGGATCACTTGACGCGGCCCTGCGAGCGGAGGATGGCCTCGGCGATGGTGAAGTCGCCGCGCGTCGTCACCTTGATGTTGGTCGGCGAGGCGGCGACCAGCAGCGGCTTCAGCCCCATGCGCTCCATCGCCGCCGACTCGTCGGTGACCTCATGTGTCTTCGCGTGCGCGTCGAGCGCGCGCTTCAGCGTGCCGACGCGGAACATCTGCGGCGTCATCGCCAGCCAGGTCTCGTCCCGCCGCAGCGTCTGCTCGACGCGGAAATCGACGCCGCGCTTGACGGTATCGGTGACCTGCAGTGCCAGTAGACCGCCGATCGGATCGGAGCCGACGCGGTCGAGCAGCCGTACGAGATCATGACGCGTCAGGCACGGGCGCGCCGCGTCGTGAACGAGCACCCAGTCATTCTCGCCGGCGCCGGGCAGCGCTTTCAGGCCGTTGCGAACGCTTTCGGCGCGCGTCTCGCCGCCGACGGTGGCCACGGCGACGCGCCGGTCAAAGCCAATGCGCGCCCAGCGCCCGTCGTTCGGCGCGACGACGATCAGCACGCGTTCGATGCGCTGGTCACCGAGCATCGCCTCGACGGCGTGCTCGAGCATCGTTCGCGCACCCAGCAGCTGGTACTGCTTGGGGACCGCGCCTCCGAATCGGGTGCCGCCGCCAGCGGCCGGGATCAATGCGAAATACTTGGGGGCTTTGTTCACGAGTGATTTTGCTTTTGCGCAGCGGGGCGCGATCGATGCGGACTGAATCGGCGCGAGCGGCTTCCTATAATAGCCAGCGCGCGGTGGCCGAAGCGTAAAGCTCGTCCACCGCGTTGTCCTTTTGACGCAAAACAGCGTCATTGCGGGTCTCGATTTCGTGGAAGCGCTTGCTGCCCCATCGCCCGACCTGACCCTGCCCACGCTCACCGCGGGCGGCAGGGCGTCGCTCGCCCGCCCACCGGGCTCGGGCGATGCGCTGCTGATCGCGCAGCTGGCCGCGCGTGCGCGTGGTCGCGCGCAGCTGCTGCTCGTCGTTTGCGCCGATGCGCTCGACGCACAGCGGCTCGCCGAAGAGATCGCGTACTTCGACATGCAGCTCGCGGTGCGCCAGTTTCCGGACTGGGAGACGCTGCCGTACGACATCCTGTCGCCGCACCAGGACCTGGTCAGCGAGCGGCTGGCGGCGCTGTATCAACTGCTGGTGCGCGATGCGCCGGCCGCGCTTGACGTACTGGTCGTGCCGGCGATCACGGCGCTCGGCCGCCTGGCGCCGCCCAGCTACGTCGGCGGCCACACGTTCTTCTTCCGTCAGGGTGATCGACTGGCTGCCGACGCGTTGCGCACCCGCCTGGTGCAGGCCGGGTACCAGCATGTGTCACAGGTCGTCGCGCCGGGCGAATTCTCGGTGCGCGGCGGACTGATCGACTTGTTTCCAATGGGTGCGGTGCTGCCGTTTCGACTCGACCTGAACGACGATGTCATCGAAACGATCCGCAGCTTCGATGCCGACAGCCAGCGCAGCCTGTATCCGGTACCGGAAATCCGGCTGCTGCCGGGGCGCGAATTCCCGCTCGACGAAGCCTCGCGCATCGCCTTTCGCGGCCGCTGGCGCGAGGCCTTCGAGGGTGACCCGAGCCGCTCGAGCGTCTACAAAGACATCGGCAACGGCATTGCCGGTGCCGGCATCGAGTACTACCTGCCGCTGTTCTTCGAGCAGACGGCCACCCTGTTCGACTATCTGCCCGCCGACAGCCAGATCGTGCTGCACGGACCGGTCGAGGCCGCAGGGCAGCGCTTCTGGACCGAGACCGCGGAGCGTTTCCGCTTCCTGTCGCGCGACACGCAGCGGCCGTGCCTGCCGCCTTCACGCCTGTTTCTGACCGCCGAGGAATTCTTCACCGCCGCAAGGCCGTTCGCGCGCGTGGCCCTCGGCGATGGCGCGGCACCGCAGTTCGCCGCCCTGCCGCCGCTGGGCGTGCAGCGAAAAGCGGCGGACCCGCTCGAACGCGTACGCGCGTTCGCCGAGAATTTCGGATCGGAAGACGGCCGCATCCTGCTGCTGGCCGATTCGGCCGGGCGCCGCGAAACGATCGCGCAGATGCTGCGCGAATACGCGCTGCCCTTCGCCGACAACGCCGACTTCGCCGGTTTCGCCAGTGGGGATGCGGCCGTTTCGCTCGGTGTTGCCCCGCTGCACGGCGGCTTTCTTCTGCCTGAAGCAAAGCTGGCGCTGATCACCGAAACCGAGCTTTTCGAGACCAGTCCACGTCGCCAGCGGGCGCGGCATCGCGAACGCGCCTCGAGCGTCGAGGCGATGATCCGCGATCTGGCCGAGCTGCGCGAAGGCCAGCCGGTCGTGCATGTCGAACACGGCATCGGTCGCTACCGCGGGCTCGAAGCGATGGATCTGGGCGACGGCCCGGCAGAGTTCCTGCATCTGCAGTACGCAAACGACGCCAGGCGTTACGTGCCGGTGGCGCAGCTGCACCTGATCTCGCGCTACAGCGGGGCCGACCCCGACGCCGCGCCGCTGCACCACCTTGGCGGCGCCGACTGGGAAAAGGCGAAAAAGAAGGCCGCCAGGCAGGTGCGCGACACCGCGGCCGAGCTTCTGAATCTCTATGCGATCCGTGCCTCGCGCAAGGGGCATGCCTTCTCCTTCACGGCGCACGACTACGAGGCCTTCGCCGAGGCATTCGGGTTCGAGGAGACCACTGACCAGCAGACGGCGATCGACGCGGTGCGGCAGGACATGACCGCCGGGTTCCCGATGGATCGCCTTGTCTGCGGCGACGTCGGCTTTGGCAAGACCGAAGTGGCACTGCGGGCAGCGTTCATGGCGGTGGCGGGCGGCAG
>JBFGOX010000425.1:0-3358 GCA_041565015.1 Burkholderiaceae bacterium | reverse complement strand
CCGGGAAAGACCAGCTTGGGCAGGCTCTGCAGCCCGCTGGCGTTGATCGCCCGCGCGCCGTAGGCGACGCGCTTGCCGCCTTCGAGAAAGGCGCGGATCGTCGGGTGCGTCTTGTAGCGCTGGAATTCCTGGAACGGCTCGAGGTACGGATTCGTATAGCCGAGCCCGACCACCAGCCCGAGCGAGACCTGGTTGCCCTCGAAGTGGTACATGAAGCCGCCGCCGTAGGTGGCGTTGTCAAGCGGCCAGCCGGCGCTGTGCAGCACCAGCCCGGGCACGTGCCTGGCCGGGTCGAGCTCCCATACTTCCTTGATGCCGATGCCCCAGGCCTGCGGGTCGCGGCCTTCGCCGAGTCGAAACTTCTCGATCACCTGCTTGCCCAGGTGACCGCGCGCGCCCTCGGCGAACAACGTGTACTTGCCGTGCAGTTCGACGCCGGGCTGGAAGCTGTCGGTCGGCTGGCCGTCCTTGCCGATGCCCATGTCGCCGGTGGCCACGCCGCGCACCGCGCCCTTGTCGTCGTACAGCACCTCGGCGGCGGCAAAGCCCGGAAAGATTTCGACCCCCAGGCTTTCGGCCTGCTGGCCGAGCCAGCGCACGACGTTGGCCAGGCTGACGATGTAGTAGCCGTCGTTGATGAAGCAATTGGGCAGCAGCCAGTGCGGGTTGTAGATCGCTTTCGTTTCGGTAAGGATGTAGAAGCGGTCTTCAGTGACCTGCGTGTTCAGCGGCGCGCCGCGTTCCTTCCAGTCCGGAAACAGCTCGCCGATCGCGATCGGGTCCATCACCGCGCCCGACAGGATGTGCGCGCCGACCTCGGAGCCTTTCTCCAGCACGCACACGCTGAGGTCCGAGCCTTTTTCGGTCGCCAGCTGCTTCAGCCGGATCGCTGCCGACAGGCCGGCCGGGCCGCCACCGACGATCACCACGTCGTATTGCATCGACTCGCGTTCGCTGTTGTGCATTGCTGCTCCGCTTGAGGAAATCGCTTTCGATTGTCGCTGTTTTCGCTGGAGGCGGGATTCTATTTGCCCGTTGTGTCATGATCGCTGCACCGCACGAAAGGGCTTGTCCGATGCGAACCAATCTGAAAGAAAAGGTCGCGCTGGTCACCGGTGCCAGCAGTGGTCTGGGTGAGCGATTTGCACGCGTACTGGCCTCGAACGGCGCGCTGGTCGTGCTTGCGGCACGCCGCGTCGAGAGGCTGAAGGACCTGCGCGCGCAGATCGAATCGACCGGTGGCGCCGCGCATGTGGTCGGGCTCGACGTGACCGATCTCGACGGCATCGATGCGGCGATCGCCGACGTGGAAAAGAGCCTTGGCCCCGTCGACATCCTGGTCAACAACTCCGGCGTGTCGACGCAGCAGCGGCTCGTGGACGTGGCGCCGGCGGACTTTGACTTCACGTTCGCCACCAACGTTCGCGGCGCGTTCTTCGTCGCGCAGGCCGTCGCGCGGCAGATGATCGCGCGCGCCAAGGACCAGCCGAATTTCAGCGGCCGCATCGTCAATATTGCCTCGGTGGCCGGCTTGCGGGTGGTGCCGCAGATCGGCGTCTACTGCATGAGCAAGGCGGCCGTGATCCAGATGACCAAGGCGCAGGCGCTCGAATGGGGCCGCTACGGCATCAACGTCAATGCGATCTGCCCGGGCTATATCCGCACCGAGATCAATGACGAGCACTGGGACACTGATGCCGGCCGCAAGCTGATCCAGATGCTGCCGCGCCGGCGCGTCGGCGAAGTTTCCGACCTGGACGGCGCGCTGCTGCTGCTGGTGGCGGAGGAATCGCACTTCATCAACGGCGCGGTCATCTCCGTCGACGACGGATTGAGCGTCTCATGAAGACCTTCCGCATCGAAGTGCCGCTGCGCTGGGGCGACATGGATGCCATGGCGCATGTGAACAACGTCGTTTATTTCCGGCTGATGGAGCAGGCGCGCATCCAGTGGTTCGAGCAACTCGGCTATGCCACGCTGCCGACCGAGGGCGCGCCGATCATCGCCCATTGCGCGTGCGATTTCGTCCGCGCGCTGAACTATCCGGGCATCGCGGTCGTCGAGCAGACCGTCACGCGCGTAGGCCGCACCAGCCTCGACCTGAACATCACGATCGGCCGCACCGACGAGCCGGAGATCGTGTATGCGACCGGCCGCAGCGTGCTGGTCTGGTACGACTACCAGTCCGGCAAGTCGGTGCCGTGGCCGGAGAAGCTGCGCGCGGCGATCTCTTAGACTTTCTCGTCAGTGATATCTCGGAGGCAACGATGAACAAGGTCTACCCGTCAGCGGCAAAGGCGCTTGCCGACGTCGTCAAGGACGGCCAGACGATCGCCGTCGGCGGCTTCGGGCTGTGCGGCATTCCGGAGGCGCTGATCGCGGCGCTGCGCGACTCCGGGGCCAAGAGCCTGACCTGCGTCAGCAACAACGCCGGTGTCGACGGCTTCGGCTTGGGCATGCTGCTGGCGACCAAGCAGGTAAAGAAGATGATTTCTTCGTACGTCGGCGAGAACAAGGAATTCGAGCGCCAGTTCCTGTCGGGCGAACTCGAGCTCGAATTCACGCCGCAGGGCACGCTGGCCGAGCGGATGCGCGCCGGCGGGGCCGGCATTCCGGCGTTTTTCACCGCCACGGGCTATGGCACGGTGATCGGCGAAGGCAAGGACGTGCGCGAGTTCGACGGCCCATGGGCCGGGCGCCACTACATCATGGAGCGCGGCATCCGCACCGACGTGTCGCTGGTCAAGGCGTGGAAGGCAGACAAACAGGGCAACCTCGTCTACCGCAAGACGGCGCGCAACTTCAATCCGGTGGTGGCGATGTGCGGCAAGGTGACGATCGCCGAGGTCGAGCAGATCGTCGAGATCGGCGACCTCGATCCCGACCTCGTGCACACGCCCGGCATCTTCGTGCAGCGGCTGGTGCTCAATGCCAAGCCGGAGAAACGCATCGAACAGCGCACCGTGCGCAAAGCTTAGGAGGACGCCATGGCCTGGACCCGTGAAGAAATGGCCGAACGCGCGGCGCAGGAACTGCGCGACGGCTTCTATGTGAACCTCGGCATCGGCCTGCCGACGCTGGTGGCCAACTACATCCCGAGCGGCATGAACGTGATGCTGCAGTCGGAAAACGGCCTGCTCGGCATCGGACCGTTTCCTACCGAGGAAGAGGTCGACGCGGACCTGATCAACGCCGGCAAGCAGCTGGTCACCGCGCAGCCTGGGTCGAGCTACTTCTCCAGCGCCGACTCGTTCGCGATGATCCGCGGCGGCCACGTCGACGTCGCGATCATGGGCGGGTTGCAGGTGAGCGAATCGGGCGACCTCGCCAACTGGGCGGTGCCGGGCCGGCCGCTGCT
>JBFGOX010000424.1:0-3369 GCA_041565015.1 Burkholderiaceae bacterium | reverse complement strand
CGCCGGCCAGGGCCGGATGACCACGCACCAGCAGAAGAAGCTCGATGCCGAGCAGTTGCGCGAATTTCGCGACCGTTTCGCGCTCCCACTGACCGATGCGCAGGTCTAGGACTGTGAGTTCGTGCGCCCGCCGGCCGACAGCCCCGAGATGAAGTACCTGCACGCGCGACGCGCCAAGCTTGGCGGCTACCTGCCGGTGCGCGTGCGCACGGCCGAGCCGCTGGCGATCCCGGCCGTCGAGGCATTCGCCAGGTTCGCGCTGGAAGCCAACGGCAAGGAGATGTCGACGACGATGGCCTTCGTGCGCATGGCGTCGGCACTGCTCAAGGACCCGGCACTTGGGCCGCGCATCGTGCCGATCATCGCCGACGAGGCGCGCACCTTCGGCATGGCCGACCTGTTCCGCCAGGTCGGCATCTACGCACCCTTTGGCCAGCTGTACGAGCCGGAAGACCGCGAGCAGGTCAGCTACTACAAGGAAGCCGTCAACGGCCAAATCCTCGAAGAAGGCATCACCGAGGCCGGCGCGATCGCCAGCTGGGTCGCCGCTGCCACCAGCTATTCGGCGCACGGCCTGGCGATGCTGCCGTTCTTCATCTACTACTCGATGTTCGGTTTCCAGCGCGTCGGCGATGCGATCTGGGCCGCCGCCGACTCGCGCAGCCGCGGCTTCCTGCTCGGCGCTACTGCCGGCCGCACGACGCTCGCCGGCGAAGGGTTGCAGCACCAGGACGGAACCAGCCACCTGATCGCCAGCACGGTGCCGAACTGCCGCGCCTACGACCCCTGCTTCGCCTACGAACTCGCCTTGATCCTCGACGACGGCATGCGGCGCATGCTCGCCATGCAGGAAGACGTCTTCTATTACGTCACCGTGATGAACGAGAACTACGCGCAGCCGAGCCTGCCCGGCGACGTGCGCGAGGGCGTCTTGCGCGGCCTTTACCTCGTGCGGGGCAGCGGCAAGGGCGCAGCACGCGTGCGGCTGCTGGGCAGCGGCACGATCCTGCGCGAGGCGATCGCCGCGGCCGAGTTGCTGGAGAACGACTTCGATGTGGGCGCCGACGTGTACTCGGTGACCAGCTTCACCGAACTGCGGCGCGAGGCGATGACGCTCGAACGCGCGCGCCGGCTGGGCCAATCGCGCGGCGCGGCGTGGATCGAGCAGCAGTTGCCGACCAACGGCAAGCCGATCATTGCGGCCAGCGATTACGTGGCCGCCGTGCCCGACCTGATCCGGCCATGGCTGCGCGATCGCTACATCGTGCTCGGCACCGACGGTTTCGGCCGCTCGGACGCGCGCGCGAATTTGCGGCGGTTCTTCGAGGTCGACCGGCACGCGACTGCCATCGCCGCATTGAGCGCGATTGACACGAATGCAGCGCGCGCCGCCGCGACCAGGTACGGCGTCGATATCAACGTGTCCCCGCCCTGGCAGCGTTAGCCGCCGCATCGGAGACAGAGGACCTCCCGCACAGCGCAACGGTGGACTACCGGCCAGCAAGGCTAAAGCGGAGGTTAATGAACCGACACAACAAACGCCGGGCGAGACCGGCGTTTCGTCTCAAGAGCCGGCGACTATTTGATCAGCGCGTAGAGCACCGCGTGGGCCAGGTCGACGCCGCCACTGGAGATCAGCAGCTTGGCATGCTTGCCACCAAAAGATGCCCCGCGTGCGGCCGTCATTGAAATTATCAACGTCGTGGCTTCGCCGGCCCCCACACTTGCGCTTGTCTTGTCTAACGTGAACGCGACGCCGCTGGGTGCGCTGTCAACGGCAAACGACAGGAATAATGGCCCGCCGCTGATATTACGCACGGTCATCGTGGCCGTACGCGTCTGTCCGCTGGTCGATGGCACCGCGCCATAACTCACGCTGACCGGGTCCAAAGCGACCTTGGCTTCGACGGCCGCGAGCAGATTCTGTCGCCCCGCACCGATGACATTGGGATCCGTCGCGATCGTGCCCGTGTTGAAGGTCTTCACCACATTCCGATCCGCGGTGTTGACGACCGCCGAACGCACGTCCGTTGCCGACCAGTCCGGATGCTGCTGGCGGACGATGGCGGCGGAACCCGCAAAATGAGGCGCGGCCATCGACGTGCCCTGGAAGAACGCAAAGCACGGATCACCGCCGCAGAACGACCGCGGTACCGAACTGAGGACGTTCACGCCCGGCGCCATGACGTCGGGCTTGACCCGGAAATCCACGTCGGTCGGTCCTTGGCTGCTGAATCCGGCCTGGAAATCGACGTTGGTGGTCGCGAAATACGCGAGCGAATCACTGATCGTCGTCGACTCGTCAGGAAGGCCTTTGAGCGCGCTGCCGTCCGCGATCGAAACCATGTAGGCCGGTACCGTCGGTTGGTTCGGCGTGCCGTCGCTGCCCATCGCCACCGGATCGCCCTGGACGTTGTTCGCCACGAGTATCGCGACGGCGCCCGCGTTCTGCGCGTTGCGGATCTTGGCTGAGAACGAACAAACGCCACGGGAGATCAGCGCGATCTTGTCCGAAAGGTCCTGCGACAGCGCCGAGCAGGCGGTGCTCAGGTTTGGCCCGGCCAACACGACCCCAAGCGGGGCCGTCAGGACGCCGCCAACCACCGGGAAATCGCCACTCGCGGCTCCGTAGGTGTTGCCCGAAACCGTCACCGGAGCACCCACGAAGTGCGGGACAGTGGTCGCGCCGGCCGTGAGTGCTCGCGCGGCGGAACCCGGGGAGCCGACGGTGAAGAGGCCCGGCCCCGAGTTGCCGGCCGACACCGCGACGACCATGTTGGCGTGATCGAGGTTGTCGACCGCGATCGTCAGCAAGTCCTGGATCCCCGATGCGCCGCCTCCGAGGCTCATGTTGGCCACGTCGAATCCATCCGCGTAGGCCGCCTCGAGCGCGTTCAGGATGTCCTCCGAGCGGGCGCTGCCCACGTCGCCCGGGAACACGTTGTAGTTGCCAAGCAGCGCGCGCGGCGCAACACCGGACATCTTGTACGGAATCGGCACACCGCTGACCGTCGCCGGCGTGTCGTAATTGCAGCCGACGGTGCCGGCGACGTGCGTGCCGTGCGAGTCGATCGCCGCCGCCGTATAGCCACGGCTCGGCGTCTTGTTGTTGAAGACGCGGGCGGCGATGACCTTGTTGTTCGTGAACCTACGGTCCCCCAGCTGCTGCTGCGTGACATACCCGGCGTCGCTGAAGCAGGGGTGCTCAGCGTCAATGCCGGAATCGATCACCGCCACCTTAACGCCCTCGCCTGCGGCGGGCGCTCCGCCCAGCTTGGCCCATGCCTGAACGGCATTGATGATTGACAGATCCGGGTCAGCACCTGTCGGGACATAGACGCCCTGGTACTCGACCCGGCGCACCATCGG
>JBFGOX010000423.1:0-3376 GCA_041565015.1 Burkholderiaceae bacterium | reverse complement strand
GGTTACGCACGGCGAGCGGCTGACGCGGCTGCACATCCTCCTGTACACGGTGGTGCTGGTGGCAACGACGACGCTGCCCTACACGATCCAGATGTCCGGTCTGCCGTATCTGGCCTGCGCGCTGGGTCTCGGTGGCGGCTTTCTGGTGTATGCGTGGCGGCTTTATCGGCGCTACAGCGACCGGCTTGCCAGGGCAACGTTCAATTACTCGATCGTCTACCTGGCCGCGCTTTTTGCGGCGCTGCTTGTCGATCACTACATCGCCGGTTGACCGGCGAGACCCGCTACGTGCGGACGTCGCTTGATGAAGCGCCTTGCTCTCGTTCTGACCGCTCTTTTGCTGGCAGCCTGCACGAAGCCGGCCTTCAATAATGTCGACATCAGCGGCGTCAACTATGCCAATGAGTTTTCGCTGACCGACCACACGGGTTCGCGAAGGACGCTGGCCGACTATCGCGGCAAGCTGGTGATGGTCTTTTTCGGCTTTACCCAGTGCCCGGACGTGTGCCCGACCACGTTGCAGGAGATGGCCGAAGTGCGGCGGCAGCTCGGCAACGATGCCGATCAGGTGCAGATGCTGTTCGTCACCGTCGACCCGGAGCGCGATACGCGCGAGGTGCTCGCGCAGTACGTGCCGGGCTTCGACCCTTCGTTTGTCGGCCTGTGGGGCACGCGCGAGGAGATTGCGCGGACCGCCAAGACCTTCAAGGTCTTTTATCAGAAGGTGTCCGGACCGACCGAGACCTCGTACACGATGGACCACACGGCCGGCAGCTACGTGATCGACCGGAGCGGTCAGCCGAGGCTGTTCATCAAGCACAATCAGGGCGCGGCTCTGATCGTTGCCGACCTCAGGCGACTGCTGTAGTCGCGACGGGACGCCACGCCCGCGCCGCGGTTGGCTTTGGTCAGCCCAGTGCGCCTGTTTCCGCGTTCACGGCAACCTCGCTGGACAGCAGCGGCGCGCCAGGCTTCGCGGACCCAATGCCGAATTCGGCCCGCACTTCGGGGCTGAGCGCCAGTTCGAAACCGATGAAGACGCTGGCTGGCGAGCCGACGTAGCCATCGCGCCTGTAGTGCCCGGCGTGCGGGTCGATCACGGCGTGCGGCTCAAAGGGATCGAAGACCAGCCAGTCGCCGACGCCAGCCCGAACCCGCAATCCAGCGCGCGCGAAGACGACGTCGCGCGCTGGTCCAGCAACACACCAGGCGCCGAACAGCACGTTGCCGTAGTGCGCATCGTTGTGGAAAAACGCGCCGCGGCACGCGTACCACTCCAGTTCGGTCCGCAGCGAGCCTTGCACCGCCTTCGGTAGCTCGGTCGCCAGCGACGAAGTGACCAGGTGACTGCGAAAGCGGCCCAGGCTGAACACGCGGCCGGGCGCGGTCACCGGCGACAGGTCCGGCAACGGGATCGCCGGCGGCGGCGCATGTCCCACGAGCAAGCGCTGGGCGCTGCCACGATCGGCAGCGCCCGGGCAACGGCAGTTCGCCGGCACGACCGTCAGATTGATCTGGCGCGCAGCGCCCATGAGCAGAGCAAAAAAAGAACCCCGCTGCTGCGGGGTTCTGAAATCCGCCTCTTCGGAGGAGAGGGGGGAGGAGGAGAGGCGGACACTGCAAAGAGCAACCAACCACCGGCAGCTACTGCGCGAGCCTCAGACCTGTTCCGCGAGCGCCGTCCGCAGTTTCTGCAAGGCTTTGACTTCGATCTGGCGAATGCGTTCCGCAGAAACGCCAAACTCGCCCGCCAGGTCGTGCAACGTCGCGGTACCCACGTTGCCGTCGGCGTCTTCATCGAGCCACCGCGCCTCGATGATGCGTCGGCTGCGGTCATCCAGTCGGCTTAGCGCGTTGCGAACGCCGTCGATCTGCAGGCGTTCGTGCTGTCGGCGTTCCAGGACCTGGGTCGGCTCCGCTTCAGGATCCGCCAGGTAGGCGATCGGCGCGAACTCCTCCTCGCCGTCCTCGGTGCGGCCCTCCAGCGAAAGGTCGGCGCCGGTCATTCGCGTTTCCATCTCCGCGACTTCTTCCGGCTTGACGTTCAGTTCGCGCGCGATATGCGCGACCTCGTCCTGCGACATCGTTCCGAGACCCTGCTTCATGCTGCGCAGGTTGAAGAAAAGCTTGCGCTGCGCCTTGGTCGTGGCGACCTTCACCAGCCGCCAGTTGCGCAGAATGAATTCGTGGATCTCGGCCTTGATCCAGTGCAACGCGAACGACACCAGCCGCACCCCACGGTCCGGATCGAACCGCTTGACGGCTTTCATCAGGCCGAGGTTTCCTTGCTGGATCAAATCGGCATGCGGCAACCCGTAACCGAGATAGTTGCGGGCGACAGCCACCACCAGACGCAGATGCGACAGCACAAGCTGCCGAGCCGCCTCCAGGTCGTTTTCCTCGCGGAACGCGCGCGCCAGGGACGACTCCTCCTCTGCGGTCAGCATCGGCACCTGATTGACCGCCGTGATGTAGGCGTCGAGATTGCCAAGGCTGCCCGGGTGCAGCGCTAGCGCACCACCCCGGAAGGGAACCAGCGAGGTCTCACCCCTCATGCACTTACCTCCTTTTGTGGCGATGTTAGCACTCGTGCTGCCGGAGTGCCAACACATAGACTGGACTTCGCGCCGATGGTTCCGCGGTGCCGTCAGCGTCTTCTCTCTAGATCCAATGTCGTTTCTCAGGTAAGTGAACACAAACTTCTGCTTGTGTTCCAAGGCCGCAATCGGCCGTTACCGGGCTGACCGCAGTGCCCACCGGGCCCCGAGCGCGGCGGTCGCACCCCCAACCGCCGCGGCACCGGCCACTGTCGCCGCCAGCCATGCGGCCGGCAGCGCCTGCACCGCCAGCTGCACGCCGTAGATCGACGCCAACTCCTCCAGTTGCGGGCCCAGCGCCGCAAGCGCTCCGGCAGTCAGCCCCGCTGCCAGTCCCGCGCCGCAGCCGAGCGTCAGCGCGCCTGCGTAGGCGAAGGGACGCGTGATGAATCGGTCGTCCGCGCCGACCAGTTGCAGCACCCGCAGGTCATCTCGCGATGTAGCCAGCTGCAACTGCACGGCGCCGAGCACGATCAGCACCAGCAGCGCCACCGCCATCCCGGCGCCGAATAGGCCGGCAGTCGCCGCCGTACGCAGCAATGCGGCGAGCTTGCGGTGCCAGCCGGTGTCGGACGCCACCGACTCGACGCGCGGCAGGCCGCGCAGTTCGTTGGCCATCGTCTCCACTGAATCGGGCTCGGCGCTGGCGCGAAGGCTGACCACCAGGACGTCCGGCAGCGGATTGGACTTCAGTTCGCCAAGTGCGGTGCTTCCTGTGCGCTGTGCAAGCGACTTGAACGCGGCTTCGCGGGTGATCCACTCGACCCGCTCGACGATGG
>JBFGOX010000422.1:0-3377 GCA_041565015.1 Burkholderiaceae bacterium | reverse complement strand
GCCGCGTCGCCCTGGCCGATGCCCGAGGTCTCGGCGAGGATCAGGTCGAAACCGGCCGCCTTGCAGGCAGCCACCGCGTCGGGCAGCGCCTGGCTGATTTCGCTGCCGGCCTCGCGCGTGGCCAGCGAGCGCATGTAAACGCGTGGGCCACTGCCCCAGGCGTTGATCGCGTTCATGCGGATGCGGTCGCCGAGCAGCGCGCCGCCGCTCTTGCGCCTCGAGGGGTCGATCGAGATCACCGCGATCGACAGTCTGTCGCCCTGGTCGAGCCGGATGCGACGGATCAGCTCGTCGGTTAGCGAGCTCTTGCCGGCGCCGCCGGTACCGGTGATGCCGAGCACCGGCACCTTGGCCGTATCGGCGTGCTTGCGCAGCGCCTCGCGCAGCTTGGGGTCGCACTGCCCGAGTTCGAGCGCGGTGATGACCTGCGCCAGCGCGCGCCAGCGCCTGGTGAGGTCCTTGTCCTTCAGCGCGTCGGGCGATTTGGGCGCCAGCGGCGCAAGATCGGCATCGCAGGCGGCGACCATCGAGCCGATCATTCCCGCCAGCCCCATCTTCTGTCCGTCCTCGGGCGAGAAGATGCGCGTGACGCCGTAGTCGTGCAGTTCCTTGATCTCGGCCGGCACGATGACGCCGCCGCCGCCGCCGAAGACCTTGATGTTCCCGCCGCCGCGCTCGCGCAGCAGGTCGATCATGTATTTGAAGAACTCGACGTGCCCGCCCTGGTAGCTGCTCACGGCGATGCCCTGCACGTCCTCCTGCAGCGCCGCGGTGACGATCTCCTCGACCGAGCGGTTATGGCCGAGGTGGATCACCTCGGCGCCCATCCCCTGCAGGATGCGCCGCATGATGTTGATGCTGGCGTCGTGGCCGTCGAACAACGACGCCGCCGTCACGAAGCGCACCTTGTGCGTCGGGCGGTAGGAGGCCAGTTTCTTGATCTCGGAGAGGTCGGTCATGGCGCAGGCTCCGCAGGACGACCGTACGGGTCGCTAGCTGCGAGCTTAATGCGGAAGCGTCGACCTGCCCCGCCCCGGTTTCATTGGGGGCATGTGAGCGCTTTCGGCCCTGATTGGCCGCGCAGGCGTGACTCGGCGCGGTCAGCGAGCCGGCGGAATCAGTCGGCCAGCGCGGGCGCCGGCGTGGCGGCCGCGGCCGGCGGCAGCTGCCATGTTTCGCGCAGCAACCCGCACAGCGCCTTGAGCAGCGGATCGTCCTCGCGGCCGGCGGCGCAGAGAAACCACAGCGTCGTGCGCAGGCGCGCCTTGTTCCAGATGCAGATTTCGCCGGCTTTGGCGCGGGCGCGCGCCGACTCTTCGCGCATCAGCGAAACGCCGACGCCGGAGACGACCAGGTTTTCGATCACCGTTTCCTGGTCGGCCTCGAGATGGCGCAGCGGCGGCTCGACACCCTGCTGCTCGAACAGTCGCCTGACGAGCCGGTTGTGGGTGCTGATCGCCGGCGTCAGGATCCACGGCAGCGCGGCGATATCGGTCCAGTCCGCACCTTCGATCCGCTCGGCCCAGGCGATCGGCGCGGTGACGCAGTAGACGAACTCGCGCAGACGCAGGGCGGAAACGTCGCGTCCCGGCGCATCACCGAAATAGAAGCTCGCGTCCAGGCGCCCGTCGCGGACCCCTTCGAGCGCCGCGCCGGAGACTTCGTGGTGCAGTTCCAGTTCGAGCCGCGGGTGGCGTTGCACGGCTGCGGCCAGCAGGTCGCCGAGGCGGATCGATTGCGGATTGCTGACGGTGCCGATGCGCAGTGTGCCGACCACTTCGCCGGACAGGCGCTTGGCGGCGCGTTTCATCTCGTCGGCGGCGGCCAGCACGCGCTGCGCGTGGCCCAGCAGTTCACGTCCGGCCACCGTTAGTCCCATGCCACTGGCGGCGCGTTCGAACAGCCGAATGTCGAATTCCTGCTCTAAAGCCTTGATTTGCCCGCTTACGGCCGGCTGGCTGACGTGCAACCGCTCGGCGGCCCGCGTCAGGTGCCGTTCCTCGGCCACGGTGGCAAACGTACGTAATTGATAAAGCTCCATAACTTCCTGCCTGCCGGGATGAGGCCGGCTTTCATGCTGCGATGCCGCAATTTAACCCAGATCCGCATCGGCGAATCTGATACTAAACATCTGAAATGACGATTTTATTTGTCGGATCAACGGCCGTAGATTGCTTAGGTGCGGTGCACTAACCGGTGCGCCCAGATTCAAGAGAGGAACACACGATGCGCCTCCGTCCCATAGGCCCAGGAATCGGCGGTCTTTATTACGCCCCGCAGTTGCGGGATGTCCAAAGCATGAAGCGCACGACGCAGGCAATTCGCCGGCTGCCACCGACCGAGAGCGCAACGATTAACGCACTCGCCGGCCCCGCCAGCGCCAGTTGGCAGGCAGTCGTTGCCGCAGCGCGGCGTTTCGGTCAGCGCTTCGTCGAAGTGCGCACTGCGCAGGCGGAAGCCTACGTCGCCCGCGCGCGCGAGATCTACAACGCCGACGCGCAGATCGCCCGCGCCCGCGCGGCCGGCGTGCGCTACTACTGAGACGGTCCGCACCAAACGGAGCACGTTATGGCTACCTGGACACTGAAACTCGGAAATACGGGGCTGTTCGATTTCCTGCATCGGCACAAGCCGGCAGTTGCAGCGGCCGGTTCGCGTCAGGTCGGCGAACGGCGCGCCGCAGCGATGCGCGGCTTCTTTCCGAAGCTGTCGGCCTGGCTGGCGCACCACAGCTACCTGGCCGAGATGCGCGAGACCGAGCGCTATCTCTCGCAGTCGAGCGACATCTTCGACCTCGAGCGGCGCATTCGCCGCATCGAGTCCGGAGTCGGCACGTTTCGCCTCGACTGAGGCGTACTGCCCTTCTGTCGTCGCCAAGCGGCGGCAGCGCGTGGCTCAAGGCTGAAACGCGAGCGGCAACGGCTTGCCGTCGGCGGTCAGCGCCTCGCTGATGAAGCGGCGCCACTGCGGTGCTGGCTGCCAGATGCGCAGGACGTCATCGTATGCGCGGTCGACGTCCTCGCCGAGTTCGAGTACCCGGTACAGGAAGACGAACGTCGAGGCGCGCAGGTTCATCTGACAATGCACGAGCACCCGCGCATCGCGAAGCTGGTTCATCAGGATGGCGAATTGCCGGTAGTCGGCCGCACCGGGTTGCGCGAAGTCCACCGCGATGTTGTGGTAGCGCATGCCTTGCTGTGCGACCAGATCGGCCTCGTCGCGATGGCTGCCCGTGACGCCGGGCGGCGCGAGGTTGATCACCACCTGATAGCCCTCGTCGGCAATCGCTGCGAACTGGTCGCGTTGCGGCATGCCGGCGGTGCCGATTCGCGGCAGTACCGGTACGTAATTCAGCGGCAGCCGGCCCGGCTGCGGGG
>JBFGOX010000421.1:0-3377 GCA_041565015.1 Burkholderiaceae bacterium | reverse complement strand
TCGACTACGTCGGCGGCACCAGCATCGGCTCGGTAATGGCGGCGCTGATCGCTGCCGATCCGCCCGTGGACCGGGCGGTCGACATCGCGCGGCGGGCATTCCGCGGCAACCCGACCGGCGACTTCAACTGGCTGCCGATCGCCTCGCTGATCAAAGGCGGCCGTGCGCGCGCGGCGATCCACGAGGCGATCACGCAATTGGTCGGCGGCCCAGTCGACATCGAGGACCTGTGGAAGGGCTACTTCTGCATCGCCACCAACTACTCACAGGCGCGCGAACAGCGGATCGAACGCGGCGAACTGTCGCGCGCCATGCTGGCCAGCATCGCCATTCCCGGCGCGCTGCCGCCGGTGGTGCGCGACGGCGACCTGCTGTGCGACGGCGGCACCTTCAACAATTTTCCGGTCGACGTCATGCGCGAGGTGCGCGGCATCGGCACGGTGATCGGCGTCGACCTGGGCGTTCGCAACCCGCGCAAGCTGGAGTTCGACGAGGTGCCGGGCAGCTGGACGCTGCTCGTCGACCGCCTGTTGCGGAAAAAGCGGCGCTACCGGCTGCCGTCGCTGACCTCGTACCTGCTGAACATCACGATCCTGTACAGCATCTCGCGCCAGCAGGAGTCGCGGCGGCTGACCGACGTGTATTTCAATCCGCCGCTTTACAAGGTCGGCCTGCTGCAGTGGGCGCGTTTCGAGCACATCGTTCGCCAGGGCGAGCAGTACGCGGTCGAAGTGCTGGCTGAGCTCTCCGAGGAGCAGCGCGCCGCGCTCGGCATCACCGCCTGACTGGGTCGCGCCGAACGGCGCGGGTCATTGCGGCCAGAAGAGGTAGGCGTCCATCGCCAGCACGCCGCTGTCCACGCCCAAGTCGAGTCGCTCGAGGCGCGGTTTGGGGCCGGCGGCGCCGAAGGCGAACGGCAGCGGCAGGAAGTGCTCGTCACTTGGGTGCGCGCGCCGGGCATGCGGGGCGAGTTCGTGCCAGCGCGCCAGGCTCACGCGATCGTCCTCGCGCAGCGCGCGGTCGACCCAGTCGCGAAACTGCTGCACGTAGGGCGCGATGTCGACTTCGGCCGGCTGCATCCGGTGCTTGCGCGCGAAAGCGATCCATTCGTGCAGGTTGTGCGTCATGTGGCCCGAGCCGATGATCAGCGCGCCTTCGGCGCGCAACGGCGCCAGGATCTCGCCCAGCTGCAGGTGGTGCGCGGCTCCCAGTTGCGTCTGCAGCGATATCTGCACCACCGGCACGTCGGCCTGCGGATACATATGCAGCAGCGGCACCCAGGCGCCGTGATCGAGCCCCCGGCAGCCGTTGCCGTTCGCTGAGATGCCGGCGGCGCGGATCAGTTCGACCGCCCGCTGCGCCACCTGCGGTGCGCCGGCGGCCGCATAGCGAAGTTCGTAAAGCGCTGGCGGAAAACCGCCGAAGTCGTGGATCGTCTCCGGCCGCTGGCCGGTGGTCAGCATCGGCCATTCGCTTTCCCAGTGCGCCGAGCCGATCAGCACCGCTTTCGGCCGCGGCAGCTCGCGGCCGAGCGCCGCCCAGGCTGCCCCCGCGCGGCCGGCCTCGAGCGCGTGCATCGGCGAGCCGTGTGAGATGAACAGCGTGGGCAGCGGTTTCATCGCACTAGCCTACTTCAGCAGGCCTTCGGCGCGCAGTGCTTCGGCAACCCTTGGTCGCGCGGCGACGCGATCGACATAGGCTTTCAACGCCGGCCACTGCGCCAGGTCGACCCCGGTCCACTGGCCCCAGTTCAGCACGGTGAACAGATACGCGTCGGCGATGCTGAAGACGCCCAGCAGGTATTCGCGGCTGCCGAGTTCGCGGGCCAGCCAGTCGAGCCGCAGTCCCAGCCGGCTGCGCGTGCGCTGCTTTTCGTCGTCGGTGCTGTCCGGCTTCCAGAGCGGCCCGAAGCCCTTGTGGATTTCGGTGGCGATGAAGTTCAGCCACTCCTGCAGCCGGTAACGCGCCATCGTGCCGGCCGCTGGCGCCAGTCCGGCGTCCGGCGCCCGGTCGGCCAGGTACTGCAGCAGCACCGCGGCCTCGGTCAGCCGCTCGCCGTTGTCGAGTTCGAGCGTCGGCACGTAGCCCTTCGGATTGATCTTGCGATATTCGCCACCGTCCTCGGTCTTGCCGGCACGGGTGTCGACTTTCACCCGCGTGTGGGCCAGGCCGAGTTCACGCAACACGATATGCGGCGCCAGCGAGCAGGCGCCGGGAGAGAAATACAGTTTCATGGCGTGTTCCTCCTTGAACGGGTCGCTCAGGCAGCCTGCAGCCGGGTGCCGCGCTCGCCGCGCAGGTTCGACACCGCATAGGCGCCGTCGCCGAGCAGCACCTGGACCACGGCGGCCGCGGTCAGGAACAGCGGATATTCCCAGCCGCCATTCGGGGCCGTGAACAGCCAGCCGTTGCCGACATGGGCCCAGGTCGAGCCGAGCAGAATCGGTACCAGCGCCGCTGCGACCAAACGGGTCCTGTAGCCGGCGATCAGCAGCACGCCACCCACCAGTTCGGCGGCGAACACGACGTGCGCGAGCGGACCGGGCAGGCCGAGCGACTGGAAGAACTGCACGGTGCCGGGCAGGGTGAAGACAAACAGTTTCAGCAGGGCGTGGGCGATGAACATCACGCCGAGCGAAAGCCGCAGAACCAACGCGGCATAGGGGGCGGTACGGTTGTCGATCATGGCTATCTCCAGATGAGGTTGGGTAAGTCCTGCGTCTCGGAGCGATGCGCGGTCAGCGCAGTCGTCCAATGGCCGAAACTGTATTTGTGCAGACTTTCGGAATAAACATCACCAGACGGGAAACTCTGTCCCGAAAAATGAAATAATCGATCCATGGACCGGTTGGCTGCGATGCAGGCATTCGTGCAGGTGGTCGAAGCGGGCAGCTTCGTGCGCGCGGCGGAAAAGCTCGGCGCTTCGACCTCGTCGATATCGCGCCAGGTCGCCGAACTCGAGGCGCATCTCGGTGCGCTGCTGCTGAATCGCACTACGCGAAAACTGTCGCTGACCGAGACCGGGCAGGCGTACTACGAACGCTGCGTGCAACTGCTGGCCGACCTCGACGAGGCGGACACGATCGCCGGCGCGGCGGCCGCGAAACCGTCCGGCCGGCTGAAACTGACTTGCCCGTACAACCTGCTTGCGCAGCCGATCGGGCCCGCGCTGGCCGAGTTCAACCGCCGTTACCCGCAGGTGAGCTTCGACGTGACGGTCGCCGACCGGGTAATCGACCTCGTCGACGAAGGCTTCGACCTGGCGGTACGCATCGGTGCGCCAGGCGGCGAACGCCTGGTTGCGCGCCGGCTCGGCGCGACGCAGCTCGTGGCCTGCGCCGCTCCGGCCTATCTCGACGCGCACGGCGCGCCGCAGG
>JBFGOX010000420.1:0-3392 GCA_041565015.1 Burkholderiaceae bacterium | reverse complement strand
GCCCGGCGGGCGTCAGGTAGGCGTCGATGCGCGCCATTGCCAGGCGCCGGTAATCGACGCCGTCATCGACCTGAAGGACGTCGAGCCTTTCCTGCAGCAGCCTGATCGCCGGCAACAGGCGATCGCGATGCAGCCCATCCGGGTACAGTGCCTGCGGCGCGTAGTTCGACGTCATGACGAATCCGACCCGAAGCTCGAACAGCTTCACAAGCAGGCGGTGCAGGATCATCGCGTCGGCGATGTCCGAAACGTGGAACTCGTCGAAGCAGATCAGCCGCGAGCGCCGCTCGATGCGCCGAGCGACCTCGTCGAGCGGATCGGCCATGCCCTTGACCTCATCGAGCTCACGGTGCACGCCGCGCATGAACTCGTGAAAATGAATGCGCGTCTTGCGGATCAGCGGCACGGCGGTGAAGAAGCATTCCATCAGGAAGCTCTTGCCGCGGCCGACCCCGCCCCACAGATAAACGCCGCGCGGAATCTCGGGCCGCGCCACCAGCTTCAGCAGCGCGTTGCGCCGTGCGTGCTTGTACTCGGCCCACTGCTCGTCGAGTCGTGCCAGCCGACCGGCTGCCCGCCGCTGCGCCGCGTCGAGCGTGTAGCCGCGCGTGGCGAGCGCGGCGTCCAGATGAGCGCGGAAGGACATTTGGTGGTCAGCGATCCTTGGTCGGTGACTGGCGGCGTCGCCAACACCGGTGTCGCCGACCGATCACCGACGACTCAGAAGTTCAGCGTCCGCTTGTCGACCGCCAGTGCCGCCTCCTTCGTCGCCTCCGACAGCGACGGATGGGCATGGCAGATGCGGGCGATGTCCTCGCTGCTGGCGCGAAACTCCATTGCCACCACCGCCTCCGCGATCAGTTCGGAGGCCATCGGTCCGACGATGTGCACGCCGAGGATCTCGTCGGTGGCCGCGTCGGCGAGGAACTTGACCATCCCCGTCGTGTCGCCGAGCGCCCGCGCGCGGCCATTGGCCGCGAACGGAAAGGTGCCGGCCTTGTAGGTGCGCGAGGCGGCTTTCAGTTGCTGCTCGGTCTGGCCGACCCAGGCGATCTCCGGCGAGGTGTAGATGACCCACGGGATCGTATTGAAGTTCACATGGCCGTGCTGGCCGGCGATTCGCTCGGCCACCGCGACGCCCTCTTCCTCGGCCTTGTGCGCCAGCATCGGCCCGCGCACCACGTCGCCGACCGCCCACACGTTGGGCAGGCTGGTGCGGCACTCGTCGTCGACCTCGACGAAGCCGCGTTCGTCCAGTTTCAGTTCCACCGCCGCGGCGTTCAGGCCTTCGGTGTTCGGCAGGCGACCAATCGAGACAATCAGCTTGTCGCAGGCGAGCGTCTGCGCCGCACCCTTGGCGTCGTCGTACGACACCGTCACGCCCTTCTTGTCGCTCTTGACCGCGTCGATCTTCACCCCGAGTTCGATCGCCAGGCCCTGCTTGGCGAAGGCCTTCTGCGCCTCGCGAGCGATCTGCTGGTCGACCAGGCTGAGAAACTCCGGCAGTGCCTCGAGAAGCGTGACCTCGGCGCCGAGCCGGCGCCAGACCGAACCCATCTCCAGCCCGATGACGCCGGCGCCGACCACACCCAGCTTCTTGGGCACTGATCCGATGGCCAGCGCGCCGTCGTTGGAGAGGATCTTTTCCTCGTCGAACTCGACGCCAGGCAGCGGCCGCGCGCTCGAACCGGTGGCGACGATGACGTGCTTGCCGGTCAGCGTCTCGTTGCCGACCTTGACCTGATAAGCGTCCTCGCCGCGGCCGGCGAACGAACCGCGGCCATGGAAGAACGAAACCTTGTTCTTCTTGAACAGGTACAGGATGCCTTCGTTGTTCTGTTTGACGATGCGATCCTTGCGCCCCAGCATCTTCGCCACGTCGATCGTCGCGCCCTTGGCAGGCAGCACGATTCCGTGCTCGGCGAATTGATGGTTGGCGTGCTCGAAGTGCTCGCTCGACTGCAGCAGCGCCTTCGACGGAATGCAGCCGATGTTGGTGCAGGTGCCGCCGGGCGCCGGAGATCCGTCCTTGGCTTTCCACTCGTCGATGCAGGCCACGGACATGCCCAGCTGCGCAGCGCGGATGGCAGCGATGTAGCCGCCGGGACCGGCGCCGATCACCACCACGTCGAAGTTCTTGTTCATCGGTTTCTACCCAGTAGCGTAATTCAAGGTTCGTCGCGCGGCACGAAGATCCACAGCAGCAGGTACAGCAGCAGCGTGAAGCCGCCGAGAAAAAGGCCGACGATGAAGATCAGCCGCCAGACGAACGACTCGACGCCCGTGGCGCGGGCGATGCCGCCGCACACGCCGGCGATCCACTTGTCCGAATTCGACAGCCGCAGCCGGTTCAGCGCGATCGGACCCGCCCCGTTCGACGGCGAATCGAACAATCGCGCCTTTGCCCGCTCGAATTCGGCCTGCGTGATCGCGCCTCTGGTCAGCAGGTCGTGCAGCTTGGCGATCTCGTCGGCGGTGGACATGGACTATCGGCGGCCGCAGCGGCGCTCGCGGCTCACACCTCGAGCAGCAGCCGCGACGGATCCTCGAGTGCTTCCTTCATGGCCACCAGCGACAGCACGGCCTCGCGGCCATCGATGATCCGGTGGTCGTACGACAGCGCCAGGAAGTTCATCGGCCGCACGACGATCTGGCCATTCTCGACCACGGCCCGCTCCTTGGTCGCGTGCACGCCGAGGATCGCCGACTGCGGCGGGTTGATGATCGGTGTGGACAGCATCGAGCCGAAGACGCCGCCGTTGGAAATCGAGAACGTGCCCCCGGTCAGTTCCTCGAGCGCCAGCTTGCCTTCGCCGGCGCGCTTGCCGAAGTCGGCGATCTTCTTTTCGATGTCGGCGAAGCTCATCTGGTCGGCATCGCGCAGGATCGGCACCACCAGCCCGCGCGGGCTGCCCACGGCAATGCCGACGTCGAAGTAGCCGTGATAGACGATGTCGTTGCCGTCGACAGAGGCGTTGACGACCGGGAACTTCTTCAGCGCCGCGACCGCCGCCTTGACGAAGAACGACATGAAGCCGAGCTTCACGCCGTGCTCCTTCTCGAAGCGCTCCTTGTACTTGTTGCGCAGGTCCATCAACGGCTGCATGTTGACTTCGTTGAAGGTGGTCAGAATCGCCGCCGTCGACTGCGATTGCACCAGCCGCTCGGCCACGCGGGCGCGCAGTCGCGACATTGCCACCCGCTGTTCGGGCCGGTCGGCCAGCGCCGACAGGTCGATCGGTGCGGCGACCTGCGGCAGCGCTGGCCTGGCTGCGGTCGGAGCCGCCGCGGGCGCCGGGGCGGCTGCCGGCTTCGGAGCGCCCGCCGCCAGCACATCGCCCTTGGTGATTCGGCCATCCTTGCCGGTTCCGGCGACATCCGCGGGCGAGAGG
>JBFGOX010000419.1:0-3392 GCA_041565015.1 Burkholderiaceae bacterium | reverse complement strand
TCGACGTCGACGAGTCCGGCGAGATTGCGCTCGGGTTCCCGCCGGAGGCCAACGGCGACGCGCCGCCGGCGCCGCAGGACGAAACGGTTCTGTCGGAGTAGCCGGTATTGGGGCTTTTGCCGATTTCTTGATTTGACCGTAAGAGCGGCGTGGACAGCGCCGCAGAAATGGGTAGAAACTCGGCCTGCGGCCTCGGCTGCAGGCTTTTTTGTTTTCTACGTGCGGACTACAACAAGGAGACTCGAGTGAAAGCCAGATTTCTTCTCGCCAGCACAGCGGTCGGGATTACGGCGTCGATGTGGGCATTGACGCCGGCGTCGGCGCAGGCCGATGTCAATTCCGCGCGCTACATCGCAGCCAATTGCGCCAATTGCCACGGGACGCACGGCGTTGCCCGCGGAGGAATGCCGAGTCTTGCCGGACAGAAGAAGGACCAGATTGCAACGCGCATGCGTGAATTCCGTGACGGCAAGCGCGCGGCGACGCTGATGCACCAGATCGCCAAGGGCTACAGCGATGCGCAGATCGACGCCATCGCCGAGCAGATCGCCCGCCAATCGATGAGCCAGTGAGCGAGGAGACGAAGATGACAACGCGATACTTCTCCCGGCGCGATCTGTTGAAGCTGGCGGCGGCCGGAGCGGCCGTCGGCGGCTTGGGCGCCTGCGCCACCATGGGCGGCGCCAAAGGCAAGGTGGTTGTTGTGGGCGGCGGCTGGGGTGGCGCCACCGCGGCCAAGTACCTGCGGCTGTGGTCTGACGGCGGCATCGACGTGACCCTGGTCGAGCCGAGCCGCACGTTCATCTCCTGTCCGATTTCCAATCTCGTGCTCGGCGGCAGCCGCACGATCGATCAGCTGACGACGGGTTACGACGGTTTGCGCAAGCGCGGCGTCAATGTCGTGCACGACACCGTCGCCGCCATCGACGCCGGCAAGAAACAGGTCAGGCTTGCCTCCGGGACATCGCTGCCGTACGACCGGCTGGTCGTCTCGCCGGGCATCGAGTTCATGTACGAGCGCGTCAAGGGCATGACGGCAGCCGACGCCGAAACGATCCCGCATGCGTGGAAGGCCGGACCGCAGACGGTTCTGCTGCGCCGCCAGCTCGAAGCGATGCCGGACGGCGGAACGGTCGTGCTGAGCGTGCCGCTGGCGCCGTACCGCTGCCCGCCCGGGCCGTACGAGCGAACATGCCAGATCGCGCATCACCTGAAGACGCGCAAACCCAAGAGCAAGCTGCTGGTGCTCGACGCCAATCCGCAGGTTACCTCCAAAGGGCCGCTGTTCACGCGCGTGTGGAAAGAGGATTACGCCGGCATCGTCGAGTATCAGGCCAACATGGCGGTCAACGAGGTCGATGTAAGGGGCCGAACCTTCGTGACCAACCTCGGTGACCGGATCAAGGGCGACGTGCTGAACTTCATCCCCCAGCAGCGCGCCGGCGACATTGCGCGCGACGCAGGACTGATCACGGCCAACGACCGCTGGTGCGAGGTCAACTGGGTGTCGCTCGAATCGGTCAAGGTCCCGACCGTTCACGTGCTCGGCGATGCGACGCTGTCGGCGCCGGGCATGCCGAAGTCGGGGCACATGGCCAACCAGCACGGCAAGGCGGTCGCGGCAGCGATCGTCGAGTTGATGAGCGGCCGGCAGCCGCTGCCGCCGATGATGGCCAACACCTGCTACAGCTTCGTCGACGACGCCAACGCGATCCACGTGGCCAGCGTGCACCACTGGGACGAGGGCAAGAAGACGATGGTCGCGGTGGCCGGTTCGGGAGGCGTATCCGGTCAGGATCGCGCGCAGTGGAAGATCGAAGGCGGATTCGCGTGGGGCTGGGCGCAGACGGTCTGGTCGGACATGCTCACCTGAACCAGGTTATCCACCAGGGAAAACGGCGGCGCGATGCGTCGCCGTTTTTCGTTTAGCGCGCCGCGAAGGCGGTGATTGCCTCGATCAGTGCCGGATGGCGGCCGGCGTAGAAGTGGTCGGCGCCGGCGATCATCACTTGCTTGCCGGCAACGGATTCGGCCACCGCTTTGCGCGCCGCGGCATGTTTCAGCACGGCCGGCAGATCGGCGTCGCCCAGCACATCGAGCACCGGCACTGGCTTGCGCTCGGCGAAGCGGCGGCTGAATTCGTTGCCCAGGCCCAGCGCGACCCAGCCGCGAAAGGCGGGCGATTCGGTCGCATCGAAATAGGCGTTCGCCATCCGGCTGCCCATGCTGTGCGATACGAGAACCAGGTCGCGATAACCTCGCGCGGACAGCCAGCTTGCGGCTGCGGCGACGCGCGCGGCGGCCAGCGGAAACGTCGTCGCATAGGCCTGCGGCGGCGCGTCGGCGGCCAGCACCGGCATCTGGATCGACAGGGTGCTGAACCCCTGGTCGGCCAGCCCCATCCGCAAGGTGCCGATCACGCCGTGATCCGGGTGAACGCCGATGCCGTGCACGATGACCAGCGCGGTCTTCGCGCCGGCCGCAGCGGTGTAAAGACCGAGGAACGTGCGACCGTCGTCGCCGCGCAGGTCGACCGCGTCGCCGACCACCAGGTTCGGCACCACCTGCGCACGCCAGCGGGCCTCGCGTTCGAAGTCCTGCGCGGATGTCGCCATCGTGATGCTGGCGAGCAGCGCGCCAAAAGCGAACCGAAGTCTCATGCGTTTTCGTCGGCGGCTGGCGAAGCGCGAAAGGAGATCGTGCTGGCCAGTTGCGGATAGCGCCCGCGCTTGTCGGCGTAGAAGCCGCGCAGCAGTTGCAGGTCCCTGCCGACATCGCCGCTCATCCGCACGTAGTCGCGCACGCCGATCGTCCTGCTCGCGTAGTCGATGAAGGCCAAGCCTACCGGCACCTGCATGGCAAGCGCGAGATGGTAGAAGCCCGAGCGCAGATGGTCCTGGTGCTTGCGCGTGCCTTCGGGCGACAGTGCGAGCCAGAACCATGGCTCGCTGCGCATCAGTCGCGCGAGTTCGCCGACGGCGCCGCTGGCTTTATGGCGGTCGACGGGCCGCCCGCCCCAAAGTCGCATGAGGCGGCCGAGCGTTGCGCCAGTGACGCCGCGAAAGAGCGTTTCCTTGCCGACCCACCGCAGCGGCAGGCCGATCGCCCACTTGGCCAGAAGACCAATCACGAAATCCCAGTTCGAAGTGTGCGGGTAGACGATGATGATGCCGCGCGGTCCAGGCGGTGCGGCGTACGCGACCCGCCAGCCGAAAGCGTGCAGCAGCGTCCGCGCGAGGCTCGCCAGGATCATGTGCCGGGATTGCGGTACGGGCTGTGGCGCCGGTTCAAGGCTTGTGCCCGACGGTGGCAATCGACCGGTCGCCCGCGCGGACGTCAGCGCGACGCACGTGCACCGCCGCACATGCGCGGCTGATCCCGGGCGCCAGTGC
>JBFGOX010000418.1:0-3393 GCA_041565015.1 Burkholderiaceae bacterium | reverse complement strand
GGGCGCCGCCTGTGCCGCGAGGACCGGGAAACGGATCGCGACCGGAGCCGACCGATGTTCGCCCGCCGGGTCGGGGCAATTCGATTCGCGCCCGCCGCGCGTGGCTTGCTGTCTGGACCGAATTCGCGATCACGCGCTATCGTTCCGCAACAGCGGCACGATGCCGAACGATTGGATCATTGAATGATGCGACATCTTGGTTTGACGGTGATGGTGATTTCACTGCTCGGAGCGCTGGCGCCGACATCGCCCGCGTGGGCCGATTTCGAGGTCACTGGACCGGACGGACGGCGCATCCTGCTCAAAGACGACGGTACCTGGCGCCATGTCGACGCGGTCGAGCAGGAGCCAGCCAAGATCAAAGCCGAAGAAAAGGGCGAGGCGATCCTGACGCTGGAACAGCGAATCGAGGAGGGACCCAACTGCCGCTTCGAGTTCCGGCTTTCGAACGACCTTCCCTACGAGATCTGGAGCATCGTGCCGGCGTTTTCCGCCTATCGCGCCGACGGCGTGCTGTACGAAACGCGTTCGGTCGGGTTCGTCTCGTTGAAACCCGGCAACACGCAGGCCAGGTCGACCGTGTTTCGGCGCATCACCTGCAAGGAAATCGCCCGCCTGCAGGTCTCCGGCGGTGACCGCTGCGAGATGGGCCAGTTGACCCGGTTCACCAACGAGCCGGGAGCTTGCCTGGCGCGCGTGCGCGTCGTCGCCAGCGATCTGGTGCCGTTCGAAAAGTAGTTGCGGCGCCGATCCGCGCCGAAGCGAAATCGGCAGCGCTGGCGCTGGCCGGCGAAACACGCCGCCGCGGCGCGATCGCCGAGCCAACGTGGCGTGCGGGTCGGTCCGCTGTCGCTCGCCAGCCGCAAGGCAGCGTGTGCAGCCAGCGCCTGCCGGGCCGTTCAAGTGGAGAAGCTCTGAAACCCAGTGCCGGCGTCAGGCGCGCCGGAGCAGGCCAAGCTTGCGCAGCGGCGCCATCAGACCGCCGACTTCTCGCTGGTCGGCTTCGCTTTCCAGATCCGTCGATACCGTCTTGCGCTGCGCCGGCGCATCGGCGCGGTCGGCGACGAGATAGCCGATCGACCAGCAGGCGTTGACGAAGTTGCAGGCCGTTTCCAGCCGCACGCCGGCGCGTTGCGCCAGATCGCCGACCGTCAGCGGCTCCGCCTTCAGCAACGAGGCCATCAGCACATCGGCACGGTAGTGAGGCAGCACGGCGAAGTCGGGGTACTTGCGCAGCCGGTAGCGCCGGCTGACTTTCAACTCGCGTCGAATCTGGCCATCGGATCCCGTCAACCAGTAGATCCATTGCAGCTTTCTCAGCGGCACCAGCCGGCGCCGACTGCGCAGCGCAGCCAGCTCCTTTTGGTTCAGATCGACGACATCGACTTGCTTGTTGGCGCGAATCAGGTCGGCCAGCTCATTGGACCGCAGCGCGCTCGTGTAGCCCACGCCGGGCAGCAGCGTGAGGATCTTTGCCCGCCTCGAGTCCTGCACGGCTATCGGACGCGCATTTTCCTGCAACGCCCAGCTGATTGCCGTCCGCATCGCCGTCGAGATGCTGTGGCGGTCTTCGTTCGATGCTGCGCTGTTGCCTGCGTCGTCGCTGGCGGTGATCGTCGTGTTGTCGAGCACGCCGCTGCGCTTGTGAAGCTCGGCCTGCGCCGCGTGCAGCAGCTCGACCAGGCGCGTGCTGTTCAGCGGACGCTGAACCGTCGCGAAGGCGCCGGGAGGCGGCGATGGGTCGTCGGAGAATACGATGTACAAGGTGTCGTCGCGGGCAGTGCCCGCGCCGCGCATTTCGGCCAAGGTTTCGGCCTCGAGAATGACGACATCGCTGTCAGCCGACTCAGCACCGCGCCAGCGGTTGCCAAGCATCGGCAATAGCAGGCGCAGCATCGAGCGCGCCGCCGCATCTGCGTTCTTCGACAGGCCGTGAAAGGAAACGGTGAAGGCGTCCACGATTCGGGTCGATTGGCTGGCGCCGCAGTCCAGAGCGCCAGTATCGCCGAATCCGGCGAAGACGGGAGGAGAACCAGCCGTTCGTACGATTCAACCGGTGATCGACGGACGACGGTGCCCGACCAGCCGCCGGGCACGTCGCAACGACCCTCGCGCACGCTTGCCACGATGCCGATTCGGGCAGATCGCAGCAGCAGCGAAAGGCGCAGCGCCGAGTCGCAGCCGACCGAGTCGCAGCCGACCTTTAGACTTCACCGCTTCGCCCTGCGCCAGCCCGCGACGCGTTTGACGATGCCGGGTCGCCCGGCCCCGCTGCAACGCCTTCCCTCGACGTGAGATGAACCTTCCCTGCAAGAACGCTTTCGCCAGCGGTGGCGTGTTGCTCGCCGTTGCGCTGCTTGTCCTGGCCGCGGCGCCCCTGCGCGCGCAGCTTCCGTCGCGCCTGACGACCGCCGGCCTCAGCGTCGAGAACCTGCAGAGCCAGCAGGCGACCGCGGCCGCTCGGCAGGACATCGACGCGCCGACCAAGGCGCGGATCGACAGCGCCTATAAGCGCGCGATCGACGAGCTGAACCGGGCCAAGGGGTTTCGCGCCGACATCGAATCGTTGCGCAAGGCCACAGTCGAGGCGCCGGCCGAAATCGCCCAGCTTGAACGCAAGCTCGAGGCGGAAGAATTGCGCTCGGCACAACCGGAACTTCCGCCGGCCGGCGAACTGCGAGTCGAGGACGTCGAACAGCGGCTGGCCGAGGCGCAGCTTGCGCGCGACGCCGCGCAGGCCGAGCTCGACCGCCTGACGCGCGCCACGGCAGAAATGGAGCAGCGACCGCTGGC
Source organism: Burkholderiaceae bacterium (assembly GCA_041565015.1). Lineage (GTDB taxonomy): Bacteria > Pseudomonadota > Gammaproteobacteria > Burkholderiales > Burkholderiaceae_F > JADJWR01. The sequence continues at coordinate 600 of JBFGOX010000418.1, read as the reverse complement.
CGCGCTGCGCCAGCGCGACGAGGCGCAGGCCAACCTCGTGCGATTGCAGGCCGAACGCGCCGCTGCCCCGGGCTCGGGCACACCGCTGGCCGAGGCGATGGAGGCGTTGCGCTCGGCGCGCATCGAGGCACTGCGCGCCGAACTCGACTGGCTCGACCGCGAAGCGGCGTACCAGCCGGCGCAGGCGCGGATCACCGAGTTGTCGCTCGAACTGGCGCGTCTGGAACTGGCACGCAGCGAAGCATCGCTGCAGGCATGGGCCGCGGCGCTGGCCGATCGGCGGGGCAAGGATGTGCAGAAGGCGCGCGCCGAAGCCGCGCGCGTGGAGGCGCAGCTCGGCAGGCTGGCTGCCGTGCCTTCGAAACTCGCTGCCGAAAACGCGGCGCTCGGCGCACAGCTGGCCGAGGTGACGACGGCGCTCGAACGGGCGCGGCGCGAACTGGCGCAGCTGCGCATCGGCGCGGCGGATTTGGACGCCTATCGCCGCCGCATCGGGCAATCCGTCGACCGCTCGACGCTGAGCGACGCCTCAGCCGCGGAGCTGACCAAGCGCCTAGGCACGCTGCCCACGCCGGAGCGCTTTGCTGCCACGCGCGATGC
>JBFGOX010000417.1:0-3393 GCA_041565015.1 Burkholderiaceae bacterium | reverse complement strand
GCGATTATGGAAAAGGGCCGGCTACTGACCGAGGCGGCGGACGGCCTTGCGCATGAAGTCCATCTGCTGGTCGACCCGCGCGCACAGATGGCAGGCGCGCAGGTGAATCTGCAGCCGAACGCGCGCAATCAGCGGTAACGGATGGTCCATCCGTTCCGACAGCAGCTCGTGGGCATGACGGCAGGTGATGTGTGTGAGTTTTTTCAGCACGCTCAGCTCCCAGGCTGCCCCGCAAACCATTGCTGCTCAAGGCATTCCCGCAGCCGCATCCGAGCCCGATGCAGCATTACGAAGCAATTGGTCGACGTGATGTCCAGTTCCTTACAGATCTGGTCCGTTTCGTATTCGAGCCACTCGCGCATCATGAAAATGCGGCCGAGGTTGGCCGGCAGCCGGTCGATGCAGGCCTGTAGCACCTCGAAGAACTGCGTACGGGACAATGACGTTTCCGGATCGCCCCAATCCTGCGGCGGTTCGTTCCGGTGGCCGCTGGGGTGATACAGCTCGTCGAGCGACTCGGCGCCGGCTGCCTCCGCGTGGGCGTCGGCGGAGATCTCGCGGCCGCTGCGGCGGAACTGGTCGATGATCTTGTGCTTCAGGATGCCGACCACCCAGGTCTTGACCTGCGAATTGCCGGCAAAACTCGTGGCGCCTTCGAGCGCGGCCAGCATCGTTTCCGACACCGCGTCCTCGGCCCAGGCGTCGTTGCGCAGCTGCAGGCGGGCGATCTTCATCAGCATCGGCCGCAGCCCTTCGAGGGTGCTGTGCAGCGCGCCGTTGTCCATGGCCTGCAAAGCCTACGCCTTGCGATGCCGCAAGCGGCGAATCAGGCTCGACGTATCCCAGCGATGGCCGCCCATCGCCTGGACGTCCGAATAGAACTGGTCGACCAGCGCGGTGGTCGGCAGCGGCGCGCCGTTGCGCCGCGCCTCGTCCAGGCACAGGCCGAGGTCCTTGCGCATCCAGTCCACCGCGAAGCCGAAGTCGAACTTGTCCTCGATCATCGTGCTGCCGCGGTTCTCCATCTGCCAGCTTTGCGCAGCCCCCTTGCTGATGACCTCGAGCACGAGCTTCATGTCCAGCCCGGCGGCCAGACCGAAGTTGATGCCCTCGGAAATCCCCTGGATCAGCACCGAAACGCAGATCTGGTTGACCATTTTGGCCAGCTGCCCGGCGCCGCTCGGCCCGACCAGCGTCACCGCCTTGGCAAACGCCATCGCCACCGGCTGCGCGCGGGAAAATGCCGCTTCGTCGCCGCCGCACATGACGGTGAGCACGCCGTTGACGGCGCCGGCCTGGCCGCCGGAAACCGGCGCGTCGACGAAGTGCAGGCCCTTGGCCCGGCCGGCCGCATGAAGTTCGCGCGCGACCTCGGCCGAGGCCGTCGTGCTGTCGAAGAAGATCGCATCCTTCGCCATGCCGGCGAAGGCGCCGTCGTCGCCGAGCACGACGCTGCGCAGGTCGTCGTCATTGCCGACACAGGCAAAGACGATCTGGGCATCGCGTGCCGCCTCGCCCGGCGTGGCGGCGATCTTGCCGCCGTATTCGTCAGCCCAGCGCTCGGCCTTTTTCGTCGTCCGGTTGTAGACGGTGACGTGATGTCCGGCGCGCGCCAGATGGCCGGCCATCGGGAATCCCATGACCCCGAGACCGAGGAAAGCAACCTTGTGCGGCGGGACGGGCGCGTAGCTTTTCTGTGTTGTCATCGGATTGGCAGCCGAAGCAGCGGAAGCGTCCGGATTCTAAGACGCGACTTCCTGTCCATGGGCAACGGCGAGCCGTAATGAACCGCCGGCAGGGTCGACTAAGCCCGGTTGGCCTCGCACGGAGTCCGCCATGCTGACATCGCTGCTCGCCCTGGCTGCAGCCGCGACCTGCTCGATCGCCAGTCCGCCGCACTCGGTTGCGCTGGTCGAGCTTTACACGTCACAAGGTTGCTCGAGCTGCCCGCCGGCCGACCGCTGGCTCAGCGGCCTGCCGCGGCAGATGCCCGCCGAGCGCGCGGTGCCGCTGGCGCTGCACGTGGGCTACTGGGATTACATCGGCTGGAAAGACCCCTTCGCCAAGCGCGAGTTCAACGAGCGCCAGCGCTGGCTTGCCGGGCTGAACCGCAATCGGACCGTCTATACGCCGGGAGTCTTCTTGAGCGCCCGCGAGTGGCCCGAATGGCGCGATCGCTATGCCTTCGCCGAGGCGGTTTCGCAGCAGAACCTGCAGCCGGCACGCGCTTCGATCGTGTTGACGGCCGCCGCCCACGAAACCGACAAGCTGACGGTCGAGGCGAAGACTTCGCTGACGAAAGAAGCAGTGCCGGCTGATGCGCAACTCGTCATCGCCATCAAGCAGCACGGCCACAACACGGCGGTGGCGCGTGGCGAGAATCGCGGCGAAACGCTGACAAACGATCATGTAGTGCGCGTGTGGCTCGGTCCGATGCCGCTCGGCGCCGGCCGGCATGAAATCACGCTGCCCAGCGACGGGCCACGCAACTTCGAACTGGTCGCCTTCGTTCAGGATCGGCAGCGCGGCGAGGTGCTGCAGGCCGTTGCCTTGCCTTTGCGCGGGTGCCTGCCTTGACGCTCGTTTGCGCGGGCCCCGATCGAGGCCTGCCGCGCCAGCCGCCGATCCTGGTCTGCCTGATTTCACCGTGGAAGCGTTGATGTGCCGTGCAGGCGCGCCCTCCGCAGGGATTCGTCGATACCAAGCCGACGGTCCGGGACCGCGCGGCCACAAAGAGCCAGTCAGCGCCGAATTCGGCGAGTCGGCGCTGCCTTGGGGTCATGGTGCCGCATCAATTCGCGCACAAACTGCGGTTGCCAGGGCCGGCAGGCAAGCAACAGGCTCAATGGCGGGCGCGCGGCGGCCGGCAGCTGTGCGTCCTCGATATGCCGGTCGGCGAACTCGCGGGCAACGCGCTTGAGCCGCTCGATCAAGGCTGCGGCTCCGGCGCGCGACAGGCGGCCATTGAGCAGGATCATCACTTCATTGTCGGCGGCAAAGGTCGAATCGAAGAAATCGCCCGCCGCGCCCTTGAAGGCGTTCTGGATCGGTCCGTTCGGCAGCCAGGCAAACGTGCGGGCGATGCGCAGCCGATAACGGTTGTTCGGCAACAACTCGACGATGCCCATCCGGTCCAGTCGCGCCAGCAGGCCAATCAGCTCGGCGGCCGTCAGCGCGTAGGTTGCCAGGATGTCGTCGAACGAAAGCTGGTTCAGTGCGCAGAAGGCGGCGAGGAAGAGCCTCGGATCGTCGACGATGTCGCGCTCCTGCGCTTCGGTCAGCTGCGCGGTCAGGTGCTGCTCGCGGTCGAACGCGCGCGTCAGTTCGGTGAATTCGACGCCGGCCGCGGAACAGATTTCATCGAGCCGCGCCAGCGTGAAGTTGCGTTCGGAG
>JBFGOX010000416.1:0-3398 GCA_041565015.1 Burkholderiaceae bacterium | reverse complement strand
GCACCGCGGCGCTGATCGACAGCATCAATCCCTGCGCATTCTCGATCCTGCTGGTGACGATCGCCTTCCTGCTCTCCATCGGCAAGCTGCGCTCGAGCGTGCTGGGCATCGGCGCGGCCTACATCTTCGGCATCTTCCTCGTCTACTTGATGATCGGACTGGGGTTGCTGCAGACGCTGCACATCTTCGATACGCCGCATTTCATGGCCAAGGTCGGCGCATCGCTGCTGATCGCGCTGGGGCTGATCAATCTCGCCAACGAGTTCTTCCCGTCGTTTCCGGTCAAGCTGGCCATTCCGCACGCGGCGCACGGCAAGATGGCCACGCTGATGGAGAAGGCCTCGGTGCCCACCGCGGTGGTGCTCGGCGGACTGGTCGGCCTGTGCGAATTCCCGTGCACCGGCGGACCGTACCTGATGGTCGTTGGCCTGCTGCACGATCACCTGACCTACTACTCCGGCGTCGCCTACCTGCTGCTGTACAACCTGCTGTTCGTACTGCCGCTGGTGATCATCCTGCTGATCGCCAGCGACAAGGCGCTGCTGGGCAAGGTGCAGCAGTGGCAGGCGAGTCGCAAGAAATCGATGCGATTCGGCGGCGGCCTGGCGATGGTCGGGCTGGGCACGGCGATCTTCTTCTTCTGATGAACGCCGTCGCCCCCGCGCTGGTTTCGATCTGGCTGCTCGCCGCGCTGGCCTGGCTGGCGCGGCGCACGCTGCGCGTTTCGGTCTGCCCAATCTGCGCCGGCGTGGCCGGCACCTGGCTGTGGATGCTCGTTGCCCGCGAGTTCGGAATCGGTGTCGATACGTCATTGCTGCCGCTACTGCTGGCCGGCTCGGTGGTCGGCATCGCTTACCAGCTCGAACGTTTTGTTCCGGCCGGACGTTCTGCCGCGCTGTTCAAGAGCATCGCGATCCCGATCGGACTGGCCGCGGCCTACGCGCTGGAGCAGTCGCAATGGGGGCTGCTGCTGGCGATGCTGGTCGCGCTGGCCGTGGTGGGGGCGGCGTTTTTCCGCGCCGCCGGCGAGGCCGCGCCGGCGAGCGAAGCCGTCGAGGAGCTGAAAAAGCAGATGAAGCAGTGTTGCTAGGAAGGCGGCGCGACCGCCGAATGCGCCTACGCCGCCGTGCTGAAGGAATATCGAGATGAGCGAGCAAGTCCTGACCGATCCGCCGCGTGCGCCCAGCGGCGGCGTGCGCTGGTCGCGCTACCTGCCATTGGCGGTGTTCGGCGTGCTGGTCGTGTTCTTCGCGATCGGGTTGACGATGAATCCGCGCAACATTCCGTCGCCGCTGATCGGCAAGGCGGTGCCCGAGTTCGACCTGCCCGCGGTCAAGGGGCGCAAGCTCGGGCTGTCGGCAGCCGACCTGCGCGGCGAGGTGTCGATCGTCAACGTGTTTGCCTCGTGGTGCCTGGCCTGCCGCGACGAGCATCCGTTGCTGATGCAGCTGGCGGCCAGCGGCGCGGTGCCGATCCATGGACTCAATTACAAGGACAAGCCTGACGACGCGGCCAGGTGGCTCGACGATCTCGGCGATCCGTACACCCGGACTGGCGCCGACGTCTCCGGCCAGGTCGGCATCGAGTGGGGGGTGTACGGCGTGCCGGAAACGTTCGTGATCGACCGTGGCGGCCGCATCGCCTACAAGCACATCGGGCCGGTGACGCCGCAGACGCTGGACGACACGCTGCTGCCGCTGATCCGCAAGCTGCAGCAGGCGGCGCCGTGAGTACGCGCACGCGGCTGGTCCGCGGGCGTCAGCCGGTTTCGGCATCAGGCGCGCTGAACGACGGAGACCGTGAGTGACCGACCTGTCGACGCTGGCCCTGGTGACCGCATTTGGTGCCGGCATCGTTTCGTTTCTATCGCCCTGCGTGCTGCCGCTGGTACCGGGCTACGTTTCCTACGTCGCCGGCGATGCGCTGGTGCACCGGTCCGACGCTGACATGCGTGCGCGGCGGCTGGCCACGCTGGGTCTGAGTCTGTGCTTCGTTGCCGGCTTCTCGACCGTGTTCATCGCGCTCGGTGCTGGGGCCACCGCGCTTGGCCAGTTCCTGCTGCGCTACAAGAACGAGGCAAACATCGTCGGCGGCACGATCGTGCTGGCGTTCGGCCTGTTCATGGTCGGCGCGGTGAAGATGCCGTGGCTGCAGCGCGATATGCGCGTGCACGCGGAGATCAAGGGTGCGCGCCCGTTGAGCGCGTATCTGATCGGCCTGGCCTTCGCCTTCGGCTGGACGCCGTGCATCGGCCCGGTGCTTGGCGCGATCCTGACTGTCAGCGCGGTGACGGCGACCGTGTCCAGCGGCATCGCGATGCTCAGCGCTTATTCGCTCGGCCTTGGCGTGCCGTTCCTCCTGACCGCCGCGTTCACCGGCGCCTTGCTGACGCGACTGAAGTCGGCGCGGCAGGCCGGGCGCTGGCTGCAGGTGGCCGCCGGCGTCGGCATGATCCTGATGGGGCTGGCCATGATCACCGGGCTGCTGACCAAGATGGCCTGGTGGCTGCTGGAGACGTTTCCGGCATTCTCGACGATCGGCTGAGTGACATGTGGCGACGGCGGCGCCCCGCTCGCCCTGTGCCATTCGAAGCACGCCTCAGGCGCGTTCGCGTGCGATGAAGAAGTTGTACAGCGGCACCCACACCAACGCGAAATACCAGCCATACAAATAGTTCTCCGCGACGCCGACCAGGTAGCTCTTCCAGGACAGCGCGCCGAGCCCGGGCAGAACCTGCTGCCAGAACTCGAACATCGAGTATTGCGGCAGGGCAAGATCCCACAGGACACAGACGGTGAAGGTGGCGACGAGAAACAGGCTTGCCGTGTTGCCGAGTGCGAGCAGTGACATACGACCGTTCATCGATCCTCCTTGGCCGGTGGCGCGCAGAATCCCTGCGCCGGCACGGCGAGTGCGGAATTGAATTTGCTCGACAGGTTCTGGAAAGCGATCAGCGCCGTGAGTTCGACGATTTCGGCCTCGCTGAACGCCTGCCGCAGACGAGCGAACATCGCCTCGCCGACGCCGCGCCGCGTGTCGGTCATCGCCTCTGCGTAGGCGAGCGCCGCTCTTTCGCGTTCGTCGAAGAGCGGTGAACGTTCAAACCCGGCAAGCGCGGCCAGACGATCGTGTGCCACTTCGCGTTCGATCGCAGTGGCCGAATTCAGGTCGACGCAGAACTCGCAGCCGTTGATCTGCGACACCCGCACCTGCAGCAGCGCGCGCAGTGCCGGATCGATCGGTGAGGCGCCGCGGTCGAGCGAGCGATACAGTAGCGTCAGCGCCAGCAATGAACGCGGCAGGCGACCCCACAGCAGCGCGGGTCCGAGTTCATAACCGTACTTGCGCCGCTGCGCGGCCAGGATGGCCCGCACGTACCACGGGTAGCGTGCCGCGCG
>JBFGOX010000415.1:0-3406 GCA_041565015.1 Burkholderiaceae bacterium | reverse complement strand
GTGGGCGCGCTGGTCGCGGCCGTGGACGACGGTCGCCTGGTGCTTCCTGACGCTCGGCATCGCGCTCGGGTCGTGGTGGGCCTACTACGAACTCGGATGGGGCGGCTGGTGGTTCTGGGACCCGGTGGAGAACGCCTCGTTCATGCCGTGGCTGGTCGGCACTGCGCTGATCCACTCGCTGGCCGTCACGGAGCAGCGCGGCCTGTTCAAGAGCTGGACCCTGCTGCTCGCGGTCAGCGCGTTCTCGCTGTCGCTGCTCGGCACCTTCCTCGTGCGCTCGGGCGTGCTGACCTCCGTGCACGCGTTCGCGACCGACCCCGCGCGCGGCGTGTTCATCCTCGCCTTCCTGGTCGTGGTCATCGGCGCCTCGCTGGCGCTGTTCGCGTGGCGGGCGCCGCGCGTGGGCCTCGGCGGCAGTTTTGAGGCGGTGTCGCGCGAATCGCTGCTGCTCGGCAACAACGTGCTGCTGGCGGCCGCCTGCGGCACCGTGCTGCTCGGCACGCTGTATCCGCTGTTTCTCGATGCGCTCGGCATGGGCAAGATCTCGGTTGGCCCGCCGTACTTCGACTCCGTCTTCGTGCCGGTGATGGCGCCGCTGGTGTTCCTGATGGGGGTGGGGCCGATTGCGCGCTGGAAGAGCGCGCCGCTGCCCGATCTTTTCGGCCGGCTCAAGTGGGCGCTGATGATCTCGCTGGTGCTCGGCCTGACGCTGCCTTTCGTCGGCAACGTCGAGGACGGCCTGCCGTGGTCGCCGATGGCGGCGTTCGGCTACTGGATGGCGGCGTGGATCGTGCTCACGTCGATCGAGCAGATCCGCGCACAGATCCGCAATGCCTCAGGCGGCGTGCTGGCGCGGCTCGCCGCCCAGCCGCGCGGCTGGTGGGGCATGACAGTCGCCCATCTGGGCGTGGCGGTGTTCATCATCGGCGTCACCTCGGTGAGAGGCTACGAGGTCGAGCGCGACGTGAAGATGTCGCCGGGCGACAGCGTCAGCGTGCACGGCTACACGTTCCGCTTTGACGGCGTCGGCGAACGCCGCGGGCCCAACTTCAATGCCGCGCGCGGCACGGTGGCGCTGATGAAGGCCGGCAGGCAGATCGACACGCTGCATCCCGAAAAGCGCGTCTACATGGCGCAGTCGCAGATGCCGATGACCGAGGCGTCGATCCGCACCGGGCTCACCGGCGATGTGTATGTCTCGCTCGGCGAGCCGGTCGATCCGCCCGGCAGCTGGACCGTGCGCGTGTACTACAAGCCGTTCGTGACCTGGATCTGGGGCGGTTGTGCGCTGATGGCCATCGGCGGCTTCCTTGCTGCGTCCGATCGCCGCTATCGCATGCTGGCGCGGCGCGAGCAGACGGTCGTGACGGGCCGTCGCCAGCCGGCGACGGCCTGAGGGGCGGGCCGAGCTTCGACTGATGAAACGCGTCGCGATCTTCCTCCTGCCGCTGCTCGGCTTCGTGGTGCTGGCCGGCTTCCTGCTGCGCGGGCTGTGGCTGAACCCGCGCGAGGTGCCGTCGCCGCTGATCGGCAAGCCGGCGCCCGTGTTCCAGAAAGCGAAGCTTCTGGCACCGAACGAAATGTTCGCCAGCGGCGAGATGGCGGGAAAGGTGTGGATCCTGAACGTGTGGGCCTCCTGGTGCACGCCGTGCCGCGTCGAGCATCCGCTGTTCAATGACCTGGCGAGCCGCAAGCTGGTGCCCATCGTCGGCATGAACTACAAGGACAGCCCCGATGCGGCCCGCAAGTGGCTGGCCGAACTCGGCGATCCGTACAACACGACCTTCATCGATTTCGACGGCAAGCTCGGCATCGACTTCGGCGTCTACGGCGTGCCGGAGACCTTCGTCATCGACCAGAAAGGCGTCATTCGCTACAAGCACATCGGCCCGGTCACGCCCGAAGCGATGACAAAGAAGATCGTGCCGCTGGTGCAGGAGTTGCAGAAGTCATGAGAAACCTGTTCGTCGCGCTGATCGCGCTTGCGTTCGCCGCCGCGGCTGTCGCCGGCGAGGCCGTGCCGACGCTCAACGACCCTGTCGTTGCCAAGCGCGAGGTCGAGCTGGCCAAGCAGCTGCGCTGCCTCGTTTGCCAGAACGAGACGATTGCCGATTCGCGCGCCGATCTGGCCGTCGACCTGCGCAACAAGCTGCGTGAGCAGATGGCCGCCGGCAAGAGCGATGCCGAGATCATCCAGTTCATGACCGATCGCTACGGCGACTTCGTCCTGTACAACCCGCCGCTGAAGGCGACCACCGTGCTGCTGTGGGCCGGTCCGTTCCTGCTGCTGGCCGTTGGCGGCGCGGTGGCCTGGCGCGTCATTCGCGCCCGCTCGCGGGCGGCGGCACCCGCGCCGTTGTCGGCTGACGACCGCGAACGCGCCGAGCGCCTGTTGCGCGGCGAGGGGGACGCGTCATGAGCGCCGCCCGGCCGCTCCGAAGGCGCGGGCTCCCCCTCGGGGGAACAGCGCGCAGCGCGAAGGGGGCAACATGACCGCGTTTGTGATCATCGCCGCGCTGATGATCATCATCGGGCTCGCCTGGCTGTTGCCGCCGCTGCTTCGCGGCGGCGCGCGCAAGCCGATCGACCGCGTGGCGATCAACCTCGGCATCCTCAAGGACCAGCTTGCCGAACTGGAGGCCGAGCGCGCGCGCGGCGCGATCGGTGAGCAGCAGTACGTCGCGACGAAAGCCGACCTGCAGCAACGCGTCCTCGAGGAATCGCGCGCCGAACCGGGCGTTCAGGCGCCGCAGCCCAGCCGCTTGGGCCGGCTGACGGCGGCTGCTGTCGTCGTTGTCGTGCCGGTGCTGGCCGCGGTGACCTATGTGCGCCTTGGTGATCCGTCGGCGTTCAACCCGCTCGTGCGCCAGGGTGCCGACGTCGCTGCGCATCAGTTCTCCGGCGACGAGATGGCGTCTATGGTGGAGCGACTGGCCGAGCGGCTGGAGCGCGAGCCGGACAACGCCAACGGCTGGTCGACGCTGGCGCGCACCTATTACCAGATGGGTCGATTCGACAAGGCGGCCGCGGCTTACGAAAAGCTGGTCGCGCTGGTCCCGAACGAGGCTTCGCTGTGGGCCGACTACGCCGACGCCCTGGCAATGACGCAGGGCCGCGAGATCGCCGGCAAGCCGATGGAACTGGTCAATCGCGCGCTGCAGCTCGATCCGCTGCAATGGAAGGCGCTGGCGATGGCCGGCACCGAAGCGTTCAATCGGAAGGATTACGGCGGCGCCGTCGCGTTGTGGGAAAAGCTGCAGGGCTCGCTGCCGGCCGACGCGCCGATGAAGCAGCAGCTGACCGGCAGCATCCGCGAGGCACGCGAACGCGGCGGCCTGCCGCAGGTCGCAGCGGCTGCGCCGGCTGCGCCGGCAGCGCCGGCACCGAGCGCGCCGAGCGCACCGTC
>JBFGOX010000414.1:0-3408 GCA_041565015.1 Burkholderiaceae bacterium | reverse complement strand
GGTGCGCGAATTCGTCGAACGCGAGCAGGCCAAGCTCGACGCAATGCTCGCCGGCAAAGGCACCGAGAGCGCGTCGGTGCTGAAGGCCGAGATGCAGGCGCTGATGACCGACAAGGTCGGCATCTTCCGCACCGGCGAGAAGCTGCAGTCAGCCGTCGACACGCTGCAGCAGCTGCTCGCGCGCAGCCGCAACATCGGCGTGCCGTACAAGGCAACCGGTGCCAATCCGGAACTGGTGACCGCCTACCGGACGCAGAAGATGATCAGGCTGGCGCTGACGATTGCCTACGGCGCCCTCGTGCGCACCGAAAGCCGCGGCGCGCACTTCCGCCACGACTATCCGCGGCGCAACGACGCCGAGTGGCTCAAGCGCACGCTGGCGACCTGGCCCTCGGAAGCCGACACGCTGCCGACGCTCGCCTACGAACCGCTCGACGTGACCAGGATGGAGCTGCCGCCCGGATGGCGCGGCTACGGCGCCAAGGACTACGTCGATCACCCGGACACCGCGGGCCGGCTGGCCGAGATCGACGCGCTGAAGACGAAGATGACCGGCGCCGGCCGCCACGCAATCCAGCAGGCGCTGATGCCGTTCGAGGAACTGCTGCCCCAGCGCCTGCGCGGCCGCAACGAACGGATCGACGAACCGATGCAGCAACCGTTGGCGAAGGCCGCCGAGTGAGAGCCGCCCGATGAGCACCGTCCCCCAGAGCAGCGTGAAGACCGGCGACAAGATCCGCCTGCACATCGTCCGCTTCAACCCGAACAAGGAAGGCGACGAGCCGCGCGTGCAGACCTATGAGGTCGAGGAAGCCGACGGCATGACGTTGTTCATCGCGCTGAACGAAGTGCGCGACAACCAGGATCCGTCGCTGTCGTTCGACTTCGTCTGCCGCGCCGGCATCTGCGGCAGCTGCGGCATGATGATCAACGGCCGGCCGGGGCTCGCCTGCCGCACGCTGACCAAGAACGTCGGGCCGGACATCACGCTGGCGCCGTTGCCGGTGTTCGAGCTGATCGCCGACCTGTCGGTCAACACCGGCAAGTGGATGCGGGCGATGGCCGAGCGGCTGCAGACCTGGGTCCATGCCAAGCAGCAGGAACTCGACCTGACGCGCATCGAAGAGCGGATGGAGCCGGAGCTGGCCGAGAAGATCTACGAACTCGATCGCTGCATCGAGTGCGGTTGCTGCGTGGCCGGATGCGGCACCGCGCGCATGCGCAAGGATTTCGTCGGCGCCGTGGGCCTGAACAAGATCGCCCGCTTCCGCCTCGACCCGCGCGACGGCCGTTCCGACGAGGACTTCTACGAACTGGTCGGCGACGATGACGGCGTGTTCGGCTGCATGTCGCTGCTCGCCTGCCACGACGTGTGCCCGAAGGAACTGCCGCTGCAGACGCAGATAGCGTTCATTCGCCGCAGGATGGCGGCGCAGGGATTCTCGTAGCCTCCGTTTCGTCGAAGCGCGCCTGAGCTTCACGCCTCCAGCCTGCCCCATGCGCAGGCGGCGTTGACGCCCCCTTGTGATGGCGCCTGCCAGAGCGACGGCGGCTGCTCGCTGTGACGTCGCGCTCGCGAAGCCGACGGCGACTTCTTGACGCAGGGCACAAATCCGTTTCCGTCCGTCGGCACAATGCAGTCGTGACGTCGACGCGGCTTGACCGATCGACAAGGCAAGCTGGATCGACGGAGTTCGTTGTTCTGTTCGCTTGTTACCTTGGAGGTCACTATGGCAAACGCGCTCGCCGACCGCGGCGCACTGTCGCCTGGGACCCCTGCCGCTCAAAAAGCGGAACACGGGTTGCCCTGGAAAGCGCTGCTACCGATCGTTGTCGCCGGTGTCATCGCATTGATTCCACCGCCGGAAGGACTCGCGCAGCACGCGTGGTACTTCTTCGCGATCTTCGCCGGCGTCATCGTGGGGCTGATGGTCGAGCCGCTGCCGGGCGCGGCGATCGGCCTGATCGGCGTCGTGCTGGTCACCGTTCTCGCGCCCTACGTGCTGTTCGATCCGGCCGAACTGGCCAAGGAAGGCTTCAAGCCGGCCAACGCGTCACTCGCCTGGGCGCTGTCCGGCTTCGGCAACACGACCGTGTGGCTGATCTTCGCCGCGTTCATGTTCGCGCTGGGCTACGAGAAGACGGGGCTTGGCCGCCGCATCGCGCTGTCGCTGGTCAAGCTGATGGGCCGGCGGACGCTGACGCTCGGCTACGCGGTGACGATCGCCGATCTGCTGCTGGCGCCGTTCACGCCGTCAAACACCGCGCGCAGCGGCGGCACCGTGTATCCGGTGATCCGCAACCTGCCGGCGCTGTATGACAGCAAGCCGAACGATCCGTCGGCGCGCCGCATCGGCGGCTACCTGATGTGGACGGCGATTGCCGCCACCAGCATCACCAGCTCGATGTTCGTTACCGGCCTGGCGCCGAACCTGCTCGCCACCGAGATGGTCAACAAGGTGACCAAGGTGACGATCAGCTGGACCGACTGGTTCTTCGCCTTCGCGCCGGTGGGCATCGTGCTGCTGCTGGTGCTGCCGCTGCTGGTGTATTTGCTCTATCCACCGCAGGTGAAAAGCGGCGACGAGGTGCCGAAATGGGCGCGCGCCGAACTTGGCAAGCTCGGCGGACTGACGCTGCGCGAGGTCACGCTGTCGGTACTGGTGCTGCTGGCGCTCGGCCTTTGGATCTTCGGCGGCGCGGTGATCAATGCCACCACGGTGGCGATGGGCGTGATCGCGCTGATGGTGATCCTGCGCGTGGTCAGCTGGGACGACATCCTGTCGAACAAGCAGGCGTGGAACACGCTGGTGTGGTTTGCCACACTGGTGGCGCTGGCCGGCGGGCTGAGCAAGGTCGGCTTCGTCAAGTGGTTTGCCGACACGGTGGGCGGGCAGATGAGCGGCTTCTCGCCGACGATGGCCATGCTGCTGCTGGTGGCAGTGTTCTTCTTCACGCACTACCTGTTCGCCAGCATCACGGCACACGTGACGGCGATGCTGCCGGTGATGCTGGCCGTCGGCATGGGCGTACCCGGCATCGATATCCGCACGTTCGCGCTGCTGCTGGTGTTCACGCTCGGCATCATGGGCATCCTGACGCCGTACGCGACCGGGCCGAGCCCCGTGTACTACGGCAGCGGCTACATCCCGACCAAGGACTACTGGCGCCTGGGCGCGATCTTCGGCGTGATCTTCTTCACGGCGCTGCTGGCGATCGGCGTGCCGTGGATCATGGCGCTCGGTTGATCGACTGACCGCATCAGCCGCCGCGCGCGGCGCGGTGGCGCCAGTCGGCAACGGCGGCGCACCCGCGTCGCCGGCCTGTCGAGGGGTCCGTCGACCTCCAGGGACAGGACAGCACTGCCCAGCAATGCCTCGCCCACCAGATCCGAGAAGCGCTGAAGCT
>JBFGOX010000413.1:0-3418 GCA_041565015.1 Burkholderiaceae bacterium | reverse complement strand
GCAATCGAGCGCGAATCGCCGCTGGCGCTGACGCTGATCCAGGCGCTGGTTGTCGCCGACAAGCTAGACTGGATCGTCGAGAAAGCGGTCGAGCTGGGCGCTCGACGCGTCGTGGTTGCGCCGATGCAGCGCTGCGTCACGCGGCTCGATGGCGCGCGTCGGACGCGGCGGTTGCAGCACTGGCGGGAGATCGCGCGCGCGGCGTGCTGCCAGTGCGGCCGCAATCGACTGCCGGCAATCGCACTGGCCGACACCTTTGACGCGGCACTGGCGGCGGCGCCCATCGATCAGTTGCGGCTGGCGCTGGTGCCCGACGCTGCGGCGCCGCTGCCGCCCCGGATTGCCGGCGGCGCAACCGTGCTGGTCGGTCCCGAGGGCGGTTTCAGCCATGAAGAGCGGCTGCGCGCGGCGCGCGCGGGTTTCGGTTTTGCGCAGATCGGACCGCGTATCCTGAGAACAGAGACGGCAGGCCTAGCGGCACTGGCGGTGCTGCAGGCCCTCGGCGGCGATCTTGCCGCGCCGGATCGCTGAAACCCGTTTGGATCAAGGAGACACTGATGCTTGGAAAACTCGTTTCAGGTGCCGCGCAGTCGATGTTGGGCGGCCAGTCGGACAATTCATTGATGGCCGTGATCGGCAGCCTGCTCAGCAGTACGGGCGGCAGCGGTGGGCTGGCCGGACTGATACAGCAGTTTCAGCAGGCAGGCCTCGGCGAAACGATCCAAAGCTGGATCGGCAAAGGCCAGAACCTGCCAATCTCGGTAGACCAGTTGAAGCAGGTCTTCGGTGCCGATCGCATGCAGCAGCTGGCGGCGAGCGCTGGCATGGACCAGCAGCAGTTCGGCGGGCAGCTGTCGGAGCTACTGCCGAAGGTGATCGATGGCCTGACGCCCGACGGCGAGGTTCCCAGCGGCGGCGTCGACAGCGCGCTGGGCATGCTGTCGAAGCTGACGCCCGGTTAGGTTTGCGCGGCGCTCAGCCGTAGAACACGCGCAGGGCGATCCCGCGCTCGGCGAATACGTCGGCGGCGTCGCGGAACACGTCGAGCAGCAGCACCTGCTGCTCGTCGGTGAAGCGTTGCTCGTGCGGCAGCCGTTCGAGGACGACCAGCCAGCCGCGTTCGCCGCGATCCGCTAGATCGGTCAGGCAGTCGTACAGCGCATCGAGGTTGGCGCCGAACCACTCCGGAAAGTCGAAGGCGCGGCCGATCGCCTTCAGCACCGAGCGCTTGTCGACGCAATCCGAGCACTCGACGAGCACGAACCGGTGACCGGCCTGGGCGGCCCATTGGCGCAGCTCGTCGATCTCGTAGGCACCGATTCTGCGCACCGTCTGCGCCGGCAGTGCGTCGAGTTGCTTGGTTGGACGGCTTGATGCGCTCATGGCCTGATCCGGCGAAAGCTCTGGTAATGATCGTCGGTGTAGTAGTACTCGCCGCCGGTCGCGGGGTCACCCGTGGCGCCCTTACCGGCGACGATTCTGCGGGCGCCGCGGTCGCGGCTGCCGGGCGTCGGCACGGTGTACTCGGAGTAGTAGCCGCGCGGGCGCTGCGGCAGCAGGCGCTCGCGGTTGCCAAACACGCTGCCGTCCTTGCGATAAGGGAATGGTCCGCGTTGGCGGATCAGCGCCAGCGTCTCACTCGCCTGCGGCGGCAACGCTTCGAGCGGCACTTCGGCGATGCCCGCGCGATCCGCAGAACGCGCCGGATCCTCGCGCGCGCAGGCGGTGACGCCCAGCGCGACTGCAATGAACAGAACGAGAATGCGAATCAGCAAGCGGGACATCGTCGTGCGTGCATCATCCAGCGCAGGCCGATACTGCCGGCAAGCAGCGCCGCGTAAAGGCCAGCGGGCGCCGCAGCGTAGCGGATCGACCGGGACGGGCGCGCCACTGCGCCCGCCTTCGCCGCGGTCGCTTCAACGCTGCGAATTGGCGTCGAGCACCGTCAGCGCCGTCATGTTGACGATCCGTCGCACGGTGGCCGAGGCAGTCAGGATCTGCACCGGCCGCGCAGCGCCGAGCAGGATCGGCCCGATCGCGACGTTGTTGCCAGCCGCGGTCTTCAGCAGGTTGTAGCCGATGTTGGCCGCGTCGATGCCGGGCAGCACGAGCAGGTTGGCGTCGCCCTGAAGCGTCGAGTACGGCATCATCGCCCGGCGCAGCCCGCCGTCGAGCGCGCAATCGGCGTGCATTTCGCCATCGACTTCGAGGTTCGGCGCGCGCGCGCGCACCAGGGCCATCGCCTGGCGCATCTTCTCGGCACTTGCCGTTCTGGCCGAGCCGAAGTTGGAGTGCGACAACAGCGCCGCACGCGGCGTGATGCCGAGCCGCTGCAGTTCCTCGGCTGCCATCACCGCGATCTCGGCGATCTCGGCGGCGGTCGGGTCGACGTTGACGTGCGTGTCGACCATCGCGATCTGCCGGCCCGGCAGCATCAGGATGTTCATCGCCGCGTAGACATTGGCGCCGTGCCGCTTGCCAATGACCTGGTCGACGTACTGCAGGTGCAGGTCGTGCTCGCCGAAGGTGCCGCAGATCATGCCGTCGGCGTCGTTCTTGGCGACCATCATCGTGCCGATCAGCGTCAGCCGCCGCCGCATCTCGATCTTGGCGTATTGCTCGGTGACGCCACGACGGGCGGTCATCTCGTGATAGGCGCGCCAGTAGCTGCGGTAGCGTGAATCGAAGTCCGGATTGACGACCTCGAAATCGCGCTCGGGTCGCATGCGCAGGCCAAACCGTTCGAGCCGGCGTTCGAGTACCGCCGGCCGGGCGATCAGGATCGGCTTGGCGATGCCTTCGTCGAGCACGACCTGCACCGCGCGCAGCACGCGCTCGTCCTCTCCTTCGCAGAAAACGATGCGCGCCCGGCCGCCCTCGGCGACCGCCTTCTTGGCGGTGGCGAAGATCGGCTTCATGAAGGTGCCGGAGTGGTAGACGAACTGCTGCAGCTGGTCGCGGTAGGCGACGAGATCCTCGATCGGCCGCGTCGCCACGCCGCTGGCCACGGCGGCCTTGGCCACCGCGGGCGCGATGCGCATCATCAGCCGCGGATCGAAGGGCTTCGGAATCAGGTATTCGGGCCCGAAACTCAGGTCGCGGATGCCATAGGCGGTCGCGACGATGTCACTCTGCTCTTCCTGCGCCAGTTGTGCGATCGCATGCACGGCGGCGACTTCCATCTCTTTGGTGATCGTCGTCGCGCCGACGTCGAGCGCACCGCGGAAAATGAACGGAAACCACAGCACGTTGTTGACCTGGTTCGGATAGTCCGAGCGGCCGGTGGCGATCACGGCGTCATCGCGGACGCGCTTGACGTCTTCTGGAAGGATCTCCGGATTGGGATTGGCCAGGGCCAGGATCAACGGCCGCGACGCCATCTTCGCCACCATTTCGCCCTTGAGCA
This sequence comes from Burkholderiaceae bacterium, assembly GCA_041565015.1. Classification (GTDB taxonomy): domain Bacteria; phylum Pseudomonadota; class Gammaproteobacteria; order Burkholderiales; family Burkholderiaceae_F; genus JADJWR01. The sequence continues at coordinate 12 of JBFGOX010000413.1, read as the reverse complement.
CACCGCCGGCCG
>JBFGOX010000412.1:0-3429 GCA_041565015.1 Burkholderiaceae bacterium | reverse complement strand
GCGCCGGCGTGCGCAAGGTCCGCACGATGCTGGCCAGCGACAACACGTTGATCCTGTCGTTCTTCCGCAGCCAGGGCATGATGGCCGGCCGCTTCATCCCGCTGGAAATGGACCTCGACGGATGAAGCTGCAGCAGAACAGTCTGCTGGCTCTGTACAGCCTGGTCGAGTTCGCCGGCGACCCGATGCGGCACATCTCGGCGGCAGAGATTGCGCAGAAGTACGAAGTCTCTCCGCACCACCTGGCCAAGGTGCTGGCCGAGCTGGCGCGCGCCGGCATCGTGCAGTCGGTGCGCGGCGTCGGCGGCGGCTACCGCTTTGCCGCCAACGCGCGCCGGCTGACGCTGCTCGACGTGATTTCGCGTTTCGAGGAAGTGGGCAGCGGGACAACGGAACGCAATGGCCGAACGCCGGCCGATCGGGCACTGTCGACCGTGCTGAAGGAGATCGACGAAATGGCCAAGGCGACGCTGAAGTCGGTCACCCTGGCCACGCTGCTGCGGCTGGCGCAGGGCAAGGCGAATGCCGGCGAGGCGAACGCCGTTGCCGCGCTGGACGAAGGCAGCCGGCCGTCGCGTTGATCCGTCGCGGGACAGCACCGCGCACGAATCGCCGCGGGGGAGGCGAAAAGGGGAGAGCGGACAATGAGCAGTTCAGCGCCGAAGCCATTCGGCAGCTTCGACTACGTAATCGTCGGCGCCGGCTCGGCAGGCTGCGTACTGGCCAATCGATTGTCCACCGATGCCGACGTCTCGGTGCTGCTGGTGGAAGCCGGCGGCCGCGACGACTGGATCTGGATCCACATCCCGGTCGGCTACCTGTACTGCATCAACAACCCGCGCACCGACTGGTGCTACCGCACCGAGCCCTGCGACGGCCTGAATGGGCGCTCGATCATCTACGCGCGCGGCAAGGTGCTCGGCGGCTGCTCGTCGATCAACGCCATGGTCTACATGCGCGGCCAGAAGCGCGACTACGACGAGTGGGCGCAACTGACCGGCGATGCCAGCTGGAACTGGGACAACGTGCTGCCGCTGTTCAAGCGCAGCGAGGACCACTGGCGCGGCGCCGACGAGGCGCACGGCGCCGGCGGCGAATGGCGCGTCGAGCAGCAGCGGCTCGAATGGGAGATCCTCAATTCGTTTCGCGCGGCGATGGCCGAGACCGGCATCCCGTTCACCGACGACTTCAACCGCGGCGACAACGAAGGCGCCGGCAGGTTCGAGGTCAACCAGCGGCGCGGCGTGCGGCTGAATGCGGCCAAGGCGTTCCTGCATCCGATCAAGCACCGCAAGAACCTGACGGTGATCACGGACGCGCAGGTCACGCGGCTGCACCTGGATGGCAAGCGCGCCGCCGGCATCGAGTTCATCCGCGGCGGCGAAACGCAGTTCACCGAAGCACGCATCGAAACGGTAATGGCGGCCGGCTCGATCGGCACCACGCAGATCCTGCAGCTTTCCGGCATCGGGCCGGCGAAGCTGCTGCAGCAGCACGGCATACCGGTGCTCCACGAACTGCCCGGCGTCGGCGAAAACCTGCAGGACCACCTGCAACTGCGCATGGGATTCAAGGTGCAAAACGTGCTCACCTTGAACAAGCTCGCCAACAGCTGGCTCGGCAAGGCGAAGATGGCGCTCGAATACGCGCTGTTTCGCACCGGGCCGCTGACGATGGCGCCGTCGCAGCTCGGTGGCTTCACCCGCTCCGCGAGCGAGCACGCGACGCCGAACATCGAGTACCACGTGCAGCCGCTGACGCTGGACAAGTTCGGCGAGCCGCTGCATACGTTTCCCGCCTTCACCGCCAGCGTGTGCAACCTGCGCCCGACCTCGCGCGGCCACGTCCGGATCAAGAGCGCCGATTTCCGCGACGCGCCGCAGATCCAGCCGAACTACCTGTCGACGCCGGAAGACCACCAAGTGGCGGTCGACTCGCTGCGGCTCACCCGACGCATCGCGCAGGCGCCGGCGCTGGCCAGGTACTCGCCCGACGAGTTCCTGCCCGGCCCGCAGGTGCACAGCGACGAAGAACTCGTGCGCGCCGCCGGCGACATCGGCACGACGATCTTCCACCCGATCGGCACCTGCAAGATGGGCCGGCCGGACGATCCGATGACAGTGGTCGACTCGCAGCTGCGCCTGCGCGGCATCGAGCGGCTGCGCGTGGTCGATGCGTCGGTGATGCCGACGATCACTTCGGGCAACACTGCCGCGCCGGTGATGATGATTGCCGAGCGCGGGGCGGCGATGATTCGACAGGAGCGGAAAGCGTCAGGCAACGGCTGAGGTCGCACGGCAGGAGCCCGGGCGTACCGTCGCGACCGCATCCTGTCGCCGTACCGGCTGCAGCAGCCGCATGCAGCACCAACCGCTGCAACCGGTCCTCAGGCGATGCGCCGCTGGCTGCGCGACTGCCGCGCGGTGACGCTTGACGCGCGCACTCGCGGACAGAACGTCGTCGGCCCGTCTGCTCAGCTGACGCCCTGCATGCATTCCTTCGGCTCAAAGGCCCCCAGGCTCTTGACGACATTCAACTTGCCCTTGTTCACCTGGGCGATGTACATGTTCAGCCGGACGTGGTGCTGGCCCGGCACCATCTGCGCCGGACCGCCCGGCCCTTCGGCGATCTTCGCGTGGTCGAGCGCCTTGATCACGTCGTCCTGCTTCAGCGAGCCCGCCTCCTTGACGGCAGCCTCCCACAGCTTGAGGCCCCGGTACATGCCGGTGGCTGCGCTGCCCGCCGTGAACTTGGCGCCACCGGGATAGAGCTGGTCGTAGCGGCCGAGCAGTTCCTTGCTGAAGGGGTCGCTGACGCCCTGGTAGTAGTCGAGGCAGCCGTACAGGCCTTCGACGTGTTCCGGCGGGAACAGATCCACGATGTTTTCCTCGAAGTAGGTGCAGACCAGCGTGCCGCCGCGCTTGGCGAAACCGGCCTTGTGCAGCTGCTCGAGGAACGGCGCGACACCCGGCGGAACGGTCGTGTTGAAGACCACCTCGGCGCCGCTCGACATGATCTTGTCGACAGTCCTGCCGTAGTCGGCGTGATCGAGGGGGAAGTACTCTTCGCCGACGATCTCGCCGCCGTTGGCGGTGGCCAGCTCACGCACCTTCTTGTTCATGATCTGCGGCCAGATGTAGTCAGCCGACGGCAGGTAGAACTTCTTCGCGCCGGTCTGCTGCATCAGCCACGGGATCATCGGTTCGAGCTGCTGCGCCGGCACCGGGCCGGTGCAGAAGATCAGCGGGTCGCATTCCTGCCCTTCGTATTGCTCCGGGTAAATGTAGAGCTTCTTGCCCTTTGTCACCGCTGCGCCCTTGATTACCTGCCTCGTCGAGCTGTAGATGCCGCCGAGGATCACGTCGACCTGGTCCTGCTCGACGAGCTTGGCGGCCTTGGCCGCGGCCACGCTGTCCGTCGTTGCACTGTC
>JBFGOX010000411.1:0-3442 GCA_041565015.1 Burkholderiaceae bacterium | reverse complement strand
GCCGAGCGCCACCCACCCCGGCGCACGCAGGCTGCGCGCCAGTAGCGGCGCGTAGCCGCGCTGCGCCGCTGCGATCAACCGCTGCACGCCGCGCGTCAGCCGCGAAGGCCGTGCCGGCATGCCGCGCGCGGCCAGCGCCGGCACCAGCGTGACGGCCACCGCCAGCGAGGCGACGATCGCCGCCGAGATGGTGAAGATCAGCTCGCGGAACAGCAGCCCGATCAGTCCGCTGATGAACAAGAACGGCAGCACCGCCGCCAGATTGGTGGTGGTCGCGGCGATGATCGGACTGGTGACCTCGGCGGCCGCATGCGCGGCGGCCTGCGGACCCGGTTCGCCCTCGCGCTGGTGACGCTCGATGTTCTCGAGCATCACGATCGTGTTGTCGACCAGCATGCCGATGCCCAGCGCCAGTCCGCCGAGCGTCATCAGGTTCAGCGACAGGCCGCCCATCGCCATGAAGACGAAGGTGACCATGATCGAGATCGGAATCGCGCTGCCGATGATCAGCGTGCCGCGCAGGTTGCCGAGGAAGAGATAGACCACCGCCATCGCGAATACCGCGCCGGCGAAAGCCGCGCCGGAGGCGTTGGCGAGCGCCTGCCGCACGTAGGTCGACTGGTCGGAGACCTTCGCCACCTCGACGTCCGCCGGCAGCACGCCAAGGCGTGCGACTTCACCGAGCCGCGCATTGACGCCGTCGGCGACTTCGACGGTGTTGGCGGTCGGCTGCTTCTGGATCGACAGGCGCACGCCCGGCGTGCCGTTGTAGCGCACGCGGATGCGCTCGTCCTCGTGCGAATCGAGCACCTGCGCCACTTCGGCCAGCGGCACCAGCTTGCCGCTCGGCAGCCGGAGCGGCAGGGCGCCGATCGCCGCCACGCTGGCCAGTCGTCCGGAGGTGCGGCTGGTGTACTCCTGCTCGCCAACGCGCAGGCGGCCGGCAGGCTGGTCGACGTTGCCGCGCTCGATCGCCTGCATCACGTCGTCGATCGACAGGCCGACGCCGGCCAGCCGCTTCTGGTCGGGCAGCACATGCACTTCGCGCACCAGCCCGCCGCCGACCTCGACCGCGGCCACACCGGGCAGGTTCAGGAACTGCTTGGCGAAGACATCGTCGGTCCAGGTGCGCAGTTCGGTGAGATTGCGCAGCGGCGAGCTGACGACGAACTCGAGCACCGGGATCTGTGCCGGATCGCGCTTGAAGATGATCGGCGGGTCGATCGTCGTCGGCAGGAAGCGGCGCGCGCGGTCGAGCCGGGTCGACGCATCGCGCAGCGCGACGTCGATGTCCTTGCCGTAATCGAAGTACAGCTCGAGCTCGGTCGTGCCTTCCAGCGTCGTCGACTCGATGCCGACCGCATCCTCGGTGATCGCCAGCTGTTCCTCGATCTGCCGCGTGGCGCGGTCTTCCATGATGTTGGCCGGCACCGCGGGATCGACGATGCGCACGCCGATCTGCGGATAGATCAGCTGCGGCAGCAGGTCGACCGCCAGCCGGTGCAGCGCGAAGAAGCCGAGCACGATCGCCGCCAGCGTCAGCATCAGCGTGCCGATCGGATTGCGGATGCACCAGACCGCGATGCCGCCTTGTCTCATCTGCAGCTCGTTATCCGGACGCCACCTTCGTCAGCCCGGCGCGTCGACCGGCTTGACCTTCTGGCCCGGGGCCAGGCCGATGAAACCCTTGATCACCACCGGCGTTCCGGCCGCCAGGCCGCTGCGGATCTCGACCTGGTCGACTTGCCGCAGGCCGCTCTGCACATCGACACGACGCACCACGCCGTCGTCGAAGGCGAACACGTACTCGCCCTGCGCATCGCGACGCAGCGCCGCCAGCGGCACCAGCACGCGTTCGCTGCCGCCGGTCTTCAGTTCGACACGACAGAACTGCCCCGGTCGCGCGCCTTCCGGCACCGGGTCGAGTGCGACTTCGACGCGGCCGGTGCGGCTGGCCGGATCGATCGCCGGATGGATGCGCAGGATGCGCCCGGGATGCAGCCGCTGCCCGAGCGCGTCGATGCGCACGCCGGCGCGGTCGCCGAGCTTCAGGTACGGCAGCACGAGCTCGGAGACCGCAACATCGGTGATCAGCGTCGACGGGTCGAGCAGCGTCAGCAGGTGCGTGTGCTGCGGCGTGACCCCGCCGGGCTCGACGCGCCGCTCGGCGACGACGCCGGCGAAAGGCGCTCGCAGCGTCAGGTTCTGCACGCGGGTGGCGAGCAGGCGCCGCTGCGCACGGGCAATGTCGAGCGCGGTCTGCGATCGCGACAGCGCATCCTCGCCAATGAAGCCGCGCGCGATCAGCTGGCGGTTGCGCTCGTGATCGAGCTCGGCCTGCTTCAGGGTCGCCGCCGCCTTGTCGAGCTCGGCGCCGAGGATCCGGTCGTCGTAGCGGACCAGCACGTCGCCGCGCTTGACACGGTCGCCTTCGCGCACGGTGACGGCGACGATCTCTCCATCCTCCTGGTTGACGATGCGCACCTCGCGCAGCGCGCGCAGGCTGCCGGCACGATCGGCGTCGACGGCGAGATTGCCGGTCTTCGCAACGGCGAGTTCGACCAGGTGCGATCGCGGCGCCGGCGCGACGCTGTTGCTCGTCGCTTCGCCGCAGGCTGCGACGAAAAATGCGGCGAGAAGGATCAGGATTCTCATGGGTTGAATATCGGCGCGGCCGGTTCGCGAGGCCAGGCGCGCGCGTTGCCCGCACCGGCCACACGAATGCCTTGAGCCGACCAAATCAGACCGCGCAGTCGGCCAGACGTTGCCTGCAGGATTCTGCTCCCGCGATCGTCGATGCGCTCGCGCCGCAACCCGGCCGTCTTCGGCAAGCCACCGCAGCCTGCTCAGCCCGCCGGCTCCAGCCGCACGATGCTGCCATTGGGCAGATCGGTCAGCAGATACACGTAGCCATCCGGTCCGACGCGCACGTCGCGCACGCGCGGCAGCGCGCCCTGCAGCATGAACTCGTCGTCGACGAACTTCTCGCCGTCGAGCCGCACGCGGATCAGGCTCTGGCCGCGCAGCGCGCCGATCAGTACGTCGCCGCGCCACTTGGGGAACTTGTCGCCGTCGTAAAACGCCATGCCGGAGATCGCCGGTGACGGCACCCAGTACTTGACCGGCTGCGCCAGCCCGGGTTTTTCCGTTCCTTCGCCGATCTGGGTGCCGGTGACGTAGTTGACGCCGTAGGTGATCACCGGCCAGCCGTAGTTCACACCCGCCTTGATCACGTTCAGTTCATCACCGCCCTGCGGGCCGTGCTCGTGTGCCCACAGCACGCCGGTTTTCGGATGCAGCGCCGCACCCTGAACGTTGCGGTTGCCGAGCGAGAAGATCTCCGGCTTCGCCTTCGCATTGCCGAGGAAAGGATTGCTCGGCGCCGGCCTGCCGTCGTCGGTCAGGCGCAGGATCTTGCCGGCGTGATCGTCGAGCTTCTGCG
>JBFGOX010000410.1:0-3444 GCA_041565015.1 Burkholderiaceae bacterium | reverse complement strand
TGTCGGAACTCGACGGATGGTGGGCGGAGGCCTACACGCCGCAGGTCGGCTGGGGCGTCGACGGAGGCGCGGAGATCGGTTCGGCACAGGACGACGCGCGCGAGGCCGAGTTGCTGTATCGCCTGCTCGAGCAGGAAGTCGTGCCCGAGTTCTATCAGCGCGACTCGTCCGGACTGCCGCGTCAGTGGATCGAGCGGCTGCGCGCCAGCATGACGCAACTGACGCCGCAGTTTTCGACCAATCGCATGTTGATGGAGTACGTGCGCGACTATTACCTGCCGGCGGCCGCCGACTACGGCAAGCGCTGTGAAAACGGCGGCACCGCCGCGCGTGAGCTCTGGCATTGGGAACGGCAGATCCGTCACCGCTGGCATGAAGTTCGCGCAGGCCGTCTGGACGTGGCGCGCACCGAAGACGGCTGGACATTCTCACTGCCGGTCTACCTCGGCGATCTGCCGGCCGACGCGGTCGCCGCCCAGCTTTACGCCGAGCCGACCACCGACGAACCGGACAGCGTCTTTTCGATGCAGCGCGCCGGCTCGCTGCCCGGCGCCGTCAACGGTGTGCTGTTCCGCGCGCAGATCACCAGCCGGCGCGACGCGACGGACTTCACCGCGCGGCTGGTGCCGTACCATCCGCTGGCCAGGGTGCCACTGGAAACCAACCGGATCCGCTGGATCGACTTGTGATCGACCGCGTGACAGACCCGCCGGGTGACAGGGTTGTGCGACCGAGGGGAACCCCAATCTGATTGGGGATCAGGAAGCCGCTCACCGGCCGGCCGGTAAACTTCCCGAGTCCAGCGCGAGCAGACCGACCGCGCTCCCGATTGCGCGAGACCCATGAAACCAGCCGACGCCCCGATCGATCGCCTTGCCACTGCGCGCGCGCTTCTGCTCGAACCCTACGGGCTTGACGAAGCGGCGCTGCAGCGGGCCCTTGGAGTGATCTTCGAACACGAAGCGGATTTCGCCGACCTGTACTTCCAGTACATGCGCAGCGAATCGTTCGCGCTCGAAGAAGGCATCGTCAAGAGCGGCAGCTTCGACATCGAGCAGGGCGTCGGGGTGCGCGCGGTAAGCGGCGAGAAGACCGCATTCGCCTACTCGGACGACCTGTCGGAGGCCGCGCTGCTCGAGGCAGCACAGACCGCAAGGGCGATCGCGCGCGCTGGTGGCGGCAGTTCGCGCGTCGGCGCGCTGGCACCGCGCGTCGTCGCACCGCTTTACGCCGCGGTCGATCCGGTGGCGGCCCTGCAGGCGGCGCAGAAGATCGAACTGCTCGAGCGCCTCGAACGGATGGCGCGGGCGCGCGATCCGCGCGTCAAACAGGTAATGGCCAACCTCGCCGGCGACTATGAGGTCATCCTGGTCGCGCGGCGCGACCGCGACAGCGATGGCCTGATCGCGGCCGATGTTCGACCGCTTTCACGCCTGTCACTGACCGTGATCGTCGAAGAAGGCGGTCGTCGAGAACAGGGATTCGCGGGCGGCGGCGGCCGTCTTGATCTCACTTATTTCGACGAAGCCGTGCTGCAGCAGTACGTCAACGCCGCAGTCGACATGGCGCTTGCCAACCTTGGTGCGCGCCCGGCGCCGGCCGGCGTGATGAGCGTCGTGCTCGGATCCGGCTGGCCGGGCATCCTGCTGCACGAAGCGGTCGGCCACGGGCTTGAAGGCGACTTCAATCGCAAGGGCTCGAGCGCGTTCGCCGGCCGCATCGGCCAGCGGGTTGCCTCCAAAGGCGTCACGGTCATCGACGATGGCACGCTGCCCGACCGGCGCGGTTCGCTGTCGATCGACGACGAAGGCACGCCGACAGAGCGCACGGTGCTGATCGAAGACGGGATCCTGCGCGGCTACATGCAGGATTCGCTCAACGCCAGGCTGATGAAAGTGGCGCCGACCGGAAACGGCCGCCGCGAATCGTTTGCTCACCTGCCAATGCCGAGGATGACCAACACCTGCATGCTCGGCGGCGACAAGGACCCGGAGGAAATCATCCGCTCGGTCAAGAAGGGCGTCTACGCGAGCAATTTCGGCGGCGGCCAGGTCGACATCACCAACGGCAAGTTCGTCTTCAGCATGGCCGAGGCCTTCCTGATCGAAAATGGCCGCATCACGGCGCCGGTCAAGGGTGCGACGCTGATCGGCAATGGTCCCGATGCGCTGACCCGGGTGACGATGATCGGAAACGACATGCGGCTCGACAGCGGCATCGGAACCTGCGGCAAGGAAGGCCAGAGCGTGCCGGTCGGCGTCGGCCAGCCGACGCTGCGCATCGAAGGGCTGACCGTAGGCGGCACCGGCTGATTCCGCGCCGTATCTGTCGCGCGTCAAGCGCGACGGCATAATCTGCCCGATGATCTACCGCGCAAAAGACGCGGCGTGGCCGACGTGCCGATATTCTCCTTCCGCTTTCTGCCGCCAATCGTCTGGCTGGTGCGCCTGCTGGTCGGCGCTTATCCGCGTTGGATCGGCTGCGCGCCGAGCGCCGTGCAGCGCATCTATTTCGCCAATCACAGCAGTCACATGGACACCGTCGTGCTGTGGGCGGCGCTGCCGCGCGAATTGCGCGCCAACACGCGGCCGGTGGCCGCGAAGGACTACTGGGATCGCGGCGGCATCCGTGGCCACATCGCCCGCGACGAACTGAACGTGGTGATGGTCGATCGGGCGCGAGACGACCCGAACGCCGACCCGCTCGAACCGCTGCGCGAGGCGCTCGAACACGGCTTTTCACTGATCATCTTTCCCGAAGGCACAAGGACCACACAACCGTTGCCGGGGCCGTTCAAGAGTGGGCTTTATCACCTTGCGATGGCCTTTACCGCCGTCGAACTGATTCCCGTCTATCTGGAGAATCTGCATCGAAGCATGCCCAAGGGCGCGCTGCTGCCGGTGCCGACGATCTGCACGGTGTGCTTCGGCGCACCGTTGGCGCGCATCGACGATGAGCCGAAAGAGAGTTTTCTTGAACGCGCGCGCAACGCCGTGGTTGCGCTGGCCGGCTGACGGTGACTGCGATGGAACTGACGCTGCAACAAACGTTCGTGCTGGTGCTGGGCGGCCTGGTGCTGCTGTTCGCCACTGCCAACGGCCTCGTGGTGTGGCTGCGGATGCGCACGGCCGACGCCGTGAAGCTGACCTGGATCAGCCAACTGAATTCGCGCATCCACGCCTCGTGGCTGATCATTTTCCTGTTTGCGATTGGATTCGCGCTGGGTGAAGCGGCGTTGGCGGTGATCTTCGCGCTCGCTTCGTTTTTCGCGCTGCGCGAGTTCGTCGCGCTGACGCCGATCAAGCCGGCCGATCACCTGGCGCTGATCGTCGCCTTCTACGTCGTCATTCCGGTGCAGTACGTGCTGGTGGCCAGCGGCTGGTACGGCTTCTATGCGGTGTTCATCCCCGTCTACCTGTTCCTGATCCTGCCGGTGGTCATGGC
>JBFGOX010000409.1:0-3445 GCA_041565015.1 Burkholderiaceae bacterium | reverse complement strand
GGCGCGATAGTGCAGGCGGTGCGGGGCGGCTGCGACGCCATCCTGCTCGACCTGCACGGCGCGATGGTCGTGCAGGGCATCGACGACGGCGAGGGCGAACTGCTACGGCGGATCCGCGCCGTCGCGCCCGAGGTGCCGCTGGCCATGGCGCTCGACCTGCACGGCAATCTCACGCATGCGATGGTCGATGGCGCCGACGTGATCGTCGGCTTCAAGACCTATCCGCACATCGACATGCACGAGACCGGCGCCCACGCCGCGCGGCTGCTGTTCGACTGGCTCGACGGCGGCGCGCGTCCGCATGTGGCGTGGGCGCAGCCGCCGCTGCTGTCGCACACGCTGCGCAGCGCTACCGGCGAAGGAAGCATGCAGCGGGCCGTCGAGCAGGCCAGGCAGATGGAGGCCGTAGGCCTGCTCGCGGCGACCGTGTTCGCCGGTTTTTCGCTCGCCGATTTTCGCGACGCCGGCATGAGCATCGTGACTGTCGGCCGCGATCGCGCCGATGCGCAGCGCGCAGCGGACGAACTGGCACGGCAGGTGTGGGCCGAACGCGACGGCTTCGTCTACCAGAGTGAACCGCTGCCGGCGAGCGTGGCCCGCGCCAGGCGGTTACGCAGCGAAAAGCCAGGCGGCCCGCTGCTGCTGCTCGACCACGGCGACAACGTGATGAGCGGCGGCACCTGCGACACGACCGATCTGCTCGAGGAGTGCCTGCGGCTGGGCCTGACGCGCATCGGCGTCGGCCCGCTCGCCGACGCCGCCACGGTCGCACGGGCGTTCGAAGCCGGGGCAGGTGCCCGTATGCGCGTGGCTCTCGGCAACAAGGTCCCGCTCGGGCTGCCGAAGGCACAGCGGCCGCCGTTCGACTGCGAGATGCAGGTGCACGCGCTTGGCGACGGGCGTTTCCGCATCACCGGACCGATTTACACCGGCGAAACGTGGCACATGGGCCGCACCGCGGTGCTGGTGCACGACGCCTTCACAATCGTAGTCACCGAAAGGCCGATGGAGCCGCTCGATCTCGGCGTCTTCGAAAGCGTCGGCGTCGATCCGCGCGGGTTCGACTACCTGCTGCTGAAATCGCGCATGTACTGCCGCCCGAGCTTCGTGCCGATCAGCTGCGGCCTCGTCGAGTGCGACAGCCGCGGCGTCTGCAGTTCCGATTACGGCCTGTTCAGCTTCACCAGGCTGCGCCGGCCGATCTATCCGCTCGATCCGCAGGCCACCCACGCCGCGTAGCCAATCCGCGGGCGTCGCATTTCGTTACACCTTTCGCGCCCGATCGGGTGCGCCGCGCGCGGCGATCGGTCAACTGCCGCCGGGCACACGCGGTTATCGAACTAAAGGGCGCGAAAAGGAGAAAGCTCATGAAGCTGAGACTCGCTGCCGCACTGAGCGTGCTGGCACTGTCGGGCTGCGTGGTGGCACCGCTACCCCTGCATCCGCACCGGGTTCATGGCCACCACGCCGCACCACCCGCCTATTGGGGGGGCGGCATCTACCTCTACGACTACGGCCCGCGGCACCACCGGCCGCACCGCCACGGGCCTTGGCGGCGCTGGTAGACGTACGCCTCAGCCGAAGACGCTGGCGTCGACGGTGGCCAGTGCGCTCATGTTGACGATCCGGCGCACGGTGGCCGCCGGCGTCAGGATGTGCACGGGGCGCGCGGCGCCGAGCAGGATCGCGCCGATGGCGATACCGCCACCGGAAACCGTGCGCACCACGTTGTAGGTGATGTTGGCCGCATCCAGGTTCGGCATGATCAGCAGGTTGGCCTCGCGGGTGAGGTCCGAATCGGGAAACAGTTCGGTCAGCACCGATTGCGACAGCGCCACGTCACCCTGCATCTCACCGTCGACCGGGAAATCGGGTGACCGCGCGCGGATGAGTTCGAGCGCATCGCGCATCTTCTGCGCGCTCGCCGCGTCCGAAGCGCCGAAGTTCGAATGCGACAGCAGTGCCACGCTCGGCTGCAGGCCGAAGCGGCGCACCTCCTCGGCCGCCAGCATCGTCATCTCGGCGATCTGCTCGGCGGTCGGATCGACGTTCACGTGCGTGTCGCAGATGAACAGCTGCCGGTTGGGCAGGATCAGCAGTTGCATCGCCGCCAGCGTGCTGACGCCGGGCTTCGGGCCAATGACGGTGCGCACGTACTTCATATGATCGGCGTAGCCGCCGACCGTGCCGCACAGCATTCCGTCGGCCTCGCCCATGTGCACCAGCATCGCGCCGATCAGTGTCGTGCGCGTCCGCACTTCGGTTTGCGCCAGCGCGCGTGTCACGCCCTTGCGCTTGGCGAGCTTGTAATAGCCGGTCCACGTTTCCTTGTAGCGCGGATCGTCCTGCGGATTGACGATCTCGAAATCGGTGCCCGCCTTCAGCCGCAGGCCGTAGCGTTCGATTCGCATCGCGATCACGTCGGGACGGCCAATCAGGATCGGCTGCGCCAGGCCCTCATCGACGACCACCTGAACCGCGCGCAGCACGCGTTCTTCCTCGCCCTCGGCGTAGATCACTCGCTTCGGATTCTTGCGCGCGGCGTCGAACACCGGTTCCATCGCCTGACCGGACTGGTAGACGAAGCGGCGCAGTCGTGACCGGTAGGCGCTGATGTCGGCGATCGGACGCGTGGCGACACCGCTTTCGACGGCCGCCTGTGCGACCGCCGGCGCGATGCGCTCGATCAGCCGCGGGTCGAACGGCTTCGGCAAAAGATACTCGGGGCCGAAGCGCAGCCCATCGGCGCCGTAGGCGGTCGCCACCACGTCCGGAATCTCGGCGTGCGTCAAATCGGCGATCGCGCGCACGGCCGCCAGCTTCATCTCCTCATTGATCGTTGTCGCGCCGACGTCGAGCGCGCCGCGGAAGATGAACGGGAAGCACAGGACGTTGTTGACCTGGTTCGGATAGTCCGAGCGGCCTGTGCCGATGATCGCGTCGGGCCGTACCGCGAGCGCATCCTCCGGCATGATCTCCGGATTCGGGTTGGCCATCGCCAGGATGATCGGCTGCGACGCCATGCCTTTGACCATCTCGGGCTTCAGCACGCCGGCGCTGGAAAGGCCCATGAAGATGTCGGCGCCGGGCATGGCGTCGGCCAGCGTGCGCGCCGATGTTTCGCGCGCATAGTGCTTCTTGCTTTCGTCGAGCCCGCCGCGGCCCGCGTACAGCACTCCCTTGCTGTCGGCGACCAGCACGTTTTCGCGGCGCAGTCCGAGGCTGACCAGAACGTCGAGGCAGGCGATCGCGGCCGCCCCGGCGCCGGAACACACCAGCTTCGCGGCACCGATGTCCTTGCCCACAAAGCGCAGACCGTTGAGGATCGCCGCCGCCGCGACGATGGCGGTGCCGTGCTGGTCGTCGTGGAACACCGGGATCTTCATCCGCTCGCGCAGCTTGCGCTCGATGTAGAAGCACTCGGGCGCCTTGATGTCCTCCAGGT
>JBFGOX010000408.1:0-3449 GCA_041565015.1 Burkholderiaceae bacterium | reverse complement strand
TCGCAGCCTCGCGTTGCCGGGGCTACCATCCGCTACGGCCGCAGGGCTCTGCGCGCCATGGTCGAACCGATGGGCCCCGGTCCGGTGCACATCCGACCAATACGGAGGACACGATGAAAACGCTGATCGACACCGACGAAGTCCTCAAGCAGATGACGGCACAGGCAGTCGCGCAGGGCGAAGGCCTGCGCTCGACCGTACGCGACCTGACGCTGCAGGCACTGCAGTCGCGGGAATTGTCGCTGGCGCAGATCAAGCAGGTCGTCGGATCGGTAACCGAGGGCGTGAACCTCGGTGCGATGCAGGGCAAGGTCGATACCGATCAGGTCTTCTCGCAGGCGCTCGCCGGCATGGACGACGCCTTGATGAAGGCTGTCGAAGCCAGCCGGATCGCCTTGCATCAGATCACCGGCGAGCGGGAATTCGCCGACTCGCACCTGAAGAAGGCGCTCGACGATCTCGAGCGGCTGGAAGACGAGTTCCTGGCCACGGTGAAACGATCGGCCGAGGGCGCCGGCTCGCCCTTCGCTTCGCAGTGGGGCGGGGTGCTGCAGAACACGATGACCGGCGGCACTGCCTCCGGCAGTCAGGCGATGGCGCTGGTCGAGCAGTACAGCAACCAGGTGCGGGAAACCGCGCGGGCGCAGCGTGACGCGGGCTTTCGAACGGCGCATGCGCTGGCCCAGAATTTCGCCGCGCTGGCCAGCGGCGTGCTGATGGGAATGGCCGAGGCCATGCAGGAAGGCAGTACGAAAAAGACGTCGGCGCGCGGCTCGTCGGCGAAGAAAGGCCGCTGAAGCGGCCAAATTCGGCCGTTCGCGTTCAGGCCCGTTCCGGTATTCCTAACGGGCCGCCTCAGCCTGCCGTTGTTGCCGGGCAGGATGAAGCGCTTTGTGCAGGTTGCTGGCGCGAACGTGTTGTCCGTCGCGGGCCGAGCGCCATCGTAAGAAGAGCGGGACCGCGTGTTTGCCTTGTCGTTGAAGCGAACGGCCGCCGTTGCGGCGTCCTATGCGATAGTCGGACTGATCGCGCTGCAGCTTGCAGTGCCGCCGGGCTATGCGGCGCCTGTTTACCCGGCAGCCGGCATCGCCGTTGCCGCAGCGTTCATTTATGGCTGGCCCGCCGTTGCCGGTGCCGCGCTCGGTTCATTGCTGGTCAACGCGCTGGCGCGACTGATCGACGGCAATCTCTCCGGTATCGAGTTCGCGATTCCGCTGGCAACGGCCGCCGGCGCCGCCCTGCAGGCGTCGTTCGGCGCCTGGCTGCTGCACCGTTTCGTCGGCGAACCGCTGCGACTGGAGACGCCCGGTGAATACCTGTCCTTCGCGCTGCTGGCCGGCCCCGTTGCCTGCCTGGTCAGCAGTTCGGTTGCCGCGCTGGGCTTTCATCAGGCCTCGACCGTACCGGCAGGCGAACTCGCCTACACATGGTGGACGTGGTGGACCGGCGACACGATCGGCGTACTGATTGCCGCGCCGATCGTCTTCGCGCTGGTCGCAAGACCACGCAGCATCTGGGCGCCGCGGCGCATCGCGGTTGCGCTGCCGCTGGCCGTCGCGACGGTGGTCGTCGGGCTGGGCATCGCACAGGTCGGCCGCTGGGAGAATGAAAGGCTCGCCAACATCTTCCGCCACGAGGCCGCGGAGATCACCGGCGACCTGAAGCAGAGTTTCAATGGCCACCTCAGCGCGCTGCATGCCATTCAGCAGTTGTTCGATGCGTCCGAAGAAGTCACGGCCGATGAATTCAGGCGTGCCACCGCTCACTGGCTGCGTTCGCTGCCATCGTTGCATGCTCTGGGCTGGTCGGCGAGAGTCCCTGCCGGCCAGCAAGCCGCTTTCGAACAGCAGATGCGAATCAGGACGCCGGGCTACCGGATCTTCAACCGCGCTGCCGACGGATCGCGTCGCAGTCCCGACCCGAACAGCGAGGCGATCGCAGTTGCCTTCATCGAGCCGCGCGCCGGAAATGACGCCGCCCTTGGCGTCAACGCCCTGTCGATCGTTGCCGCAAACGAGGCCATCGGCCGCACGGTCACGTCGAACGAACCGCAGGCCACGGCCACTTTCCGTCTGACGCAGCAGACGGACGCGCAGTCCGGGGTCGTCATCTACCTGCCCGTCCGTCACAACGGAACGTCGCCATCGGCGCCCGTCGACGGCGTCGTCTTTGCCACGATGCGGATGAACGATGCGCTAAGTGCGGTCACCCCTGCGACTCGCGATGGCCTGCTGACCTGCCTGTTCGATGCGACCGGCGCGGCCTCGAGGCAACCGATCGCCGGCGGCGCCGGATGCGCCAGCCCCGCAGCGGTCAATCAGCCGGCACTGACCCTGCCGATGCCGTTCGCCGGCAGGCAATGGCTGCTGCAGGTTCGCGCCGAGCCGGCCTTTCTTGCCGCAAACCGCGACTGGACCGCGTGGTGGTTCTCCGTCGCCGCACTCGTCACGACCGGGCTGCTCGGCGCAGTCCTGCTGGTGGCCAGCGGGCGGACGCAACGGACCCAGGAACTGGTCGACGAGCGCACGGCGGCGCTGCGTCGCGAGATTGCCGAAAGGCAGATCAAGGAGCAGGCGTTGCTGGCGGCCGAACAGCGCTTCGGTGACGTGTTCGAGGCTGCATCGGTGGGGCTCGCCTACACCGATCTGCAGGCCCGCTTCGTCAGGGTCAACGCGCGCTTTTGCCAGATCACCGGCTTTTCGGCAGATGCCCTGGAAAAGCTTCGTGCCGACGAAATCACCGAAAGTCAGGACGCACCGGTCAGATCGCACGTCATTCAGTTGCTGATCGACGGCCAGCGCAGCCGCTTTCGCACCCGCGAGCACTATGTGCGACCGGACGGAAGCCGGATACCGGTCGAGGTCACGCATTCGCTCAGTCGCGACGCCAACGGCCAGCCGCTGTACCTGGTCATGGCCGTCGAAGACCTGCGCGAGCGGATCGCACGCGAGGCGGCCGAGGCATCGAATCGCGCCAAGACCGAGTTCCTGTCGCGAATGAGCCATGAACTGCGCACGCCGCTGAATGCCATGCTCGGCTTCGCCCAGCTGATGCAGATCGACCGCGGCACGCCGCTGGCGCCGGCACAGCGGGAGCGCATCGATCACATTCAGAGCGCCGGCTGGCACCTGCTCGAGATGATCAACGACGTGCTCGATCTGTCGCGCATCGAGTCCGGCTCCTTGCGGCTGTCGCTCGAGCGGCTGGATCTGCGGCCGCTGGTGAACGAATGCCAATCAATGCAGCATGATCTGCTGCGCAGCCGCGACGTGCGCCTGTCGACCGAACTGGCCGAAGATGCCCGCTTCGTGGCCGCCGACGCCACGCGGCTGCGGCAGGTCCTGAGCAACCTGCTGTCGAACGCGATCAAGTACAACCGCCGCGGCGGCCGCGTCACCGTTCGCGCCGAGCGTGGCGCAGACGGGACGGTGATCCTCAGCGTCACGGAC
>JBFGOX010000407.1:0-3450 GCA_041565015.1 Burkholderiaceae bacterium | reverse complement strand
GTCCGGCCGACTTCTTTCGGCGCCACCGTGCCGAGGCGCGCTTTCAGCGACTGCGTGCG
The DNA here is from genome assembly GCA_041565015.1 of Burkholderiaceae bacterium. GTDB lineage: Bacteria > Pseudomonadota > Gammaproteobacteria > Burkholderiales > Burkholderiaceae_F > JADJWR01. The sequence goes on along the minus strand of JBFGOX010000407.1, from coordinate 3,391 downwards.
ATCCCCGAACAGTGCTGCATAAACGACCGTGTTCGACATCACCTTCTTGACGTAGTCGCGCGTCTCGTTGAACGGGATCGTCTCGGCGAAGATCGCGCCCTCGACCGCGTGCTGCAGCGAGGCCCGCCATGCGCGCGGCCGCCCCGGCCCGGCGTTGTAGGCGGCCGACGCCAGCGCCGGATGACCGTCGAGGTCGTCAAGAACCATGCGCAGATAGCTGGTGCCGAGGCGCAGATTCACGTCGACGTCCGTGACGCGCGAGAAGCTGTAATCGCTCATGCCGACCTTGCGTGCCACCCAGCGCGCGGTCGCCGGCATCAGCTGCATCAGGCCGGAGGCGCCGGCCGACGAGCGGATGTCCTCGATAAACCGCGACTCCTGGCGGATCAATCCGTAGACCCACGTCGGCTCCAGCCCGGCAGCGCGCGCGTGCGCTTCGAGCGCCTCGCGGTACGGCGCGGGGAAGCGTTGCGTGAAGTCGACTTCCGCCCGCGTTCGATCGGACGTCGAGATCATTCGATCGATGACGCCCATTCGGCGCGCGAACTCCGCGGCGGCCAGCATCTGCCGGTCGGTCATCCGCTCGCCTTCGTTGGCCACGCCGATCTGCCAGTTCCACTCGCGGTGGCCTTCGATTCGCAGGCCCAGCGCATAGAACTTCAGGGCCCGACGGAAACCGGCGTTGCCCTCTATCGGCGCCATTTCCTCGGCGGTCACCGCCGGCGCGCGCGGCGGCAGGACGATCGGTCGCCCGAGTTCCTCGGCAGCCAGCTTGCCGTAGAAATCAATGCCGCCGGCGATGCGTGCGTACTGCTGCTCGGCCGCCTCCCGACTGTCGGCCGCCGCCAGTGCGCGCCCATGCCAGTAGATCCAGGCCGGTTCCTCGGCCAGCGAAGCGGGCATTCGCTCGATCGTGCTGCGCACCGTCGGCCAGTCGCCGGCCCGCAGCGCCGCGCGCACCTGCCATTCGAGCACCTCGTCGGCGCGCGCCGTTTCCGCAGCCACGCCGACATGCGCGCCACCGTGGCGGTACCACTCCAAAGCTTCCGGCATCAGCTTGACTGCCGCGATGTGACCAATGCGACCCCAAACGACTCCACGCTGCTCCGGCGTCAGGTGCAGGTTCAGCGCCGCGGCAAAGCGCGCGGCCTGCTCGGGGTCGTCGCGCGACAGCCGCGCCAGCGCCAGCAGCGCCGGTTCGATCTGCTGTTCCTTGATTCGCCGTTCGTGTGCGGCCAACCAGCGCTCGGGGCGGTCGAGGATCTGCACCGCCAGCGCCGAGTCAGACCCGGACAGCGACGCCGCCGCCCGCCGGGCCGTGGCCAGCTGGTTGTGCTCGACCAGCGTGCGGATTCGCGTCCACACCGACAACTGCCTGTCGGCGACCAGCTCGTCGGCCAGCGCAGCGCAGCCTTCGGTGGCCGATTCGCGCGTCACGGCCAGCAGGTTGCGCGCCTCGGCGGCGATTGCCTGCGGTCGCTCCTGCGTTACGTAGCGCGCCAGCGCCTCGTAGCAACGGATCTGCGCGTCGTCGCCCCAGACCAGCGCCGGCCGTTCGCGCAGAAAGGCCACGAACTGACGCCGTGCGCCCAGGCTGAGCAGCCACTCCAGCCGGATGCGGTCGGCGACGTAGGTGCGTGGATGCCGGCCGAAAAACGCCTGCACGGCCGAATCGAGATCGGCGCCTTCGGCGCCACGCTCCGCGCGCAGACGCAGTTGCAGCGGCCAGAACTCGCCGTAGGACTTAAGCGGGTGTTCGCCGATCTGCGCGGCGGCAAGCGCCAGGCGAATGCGATCGCCGCTGGCCATCGCGTCGCGCGCCGCCACCACCGCGGCGTCGCCGCTCGGGAATTCGGTGCGTTTCTTGGACGTCTGCGCGCAGGCGGCACCGACGCTCGAACAGGCGAGCACCGCGCACGCGGCGATGTGTACGATGCGTCTTGCCCTGAACTGCGGCATGCGATCAGGCTAACACAGGCATCGTGCGATGAGCTTCAGGATTCCCCCGCCTCCACCATCCAAATCGAAGGCTCCTGACCCGAAACGGGGCGCGCTGCGCGCAAAGCTGCTGGCTGCACGACTCGAACTGAGCGACCGCGAGGCGCGCTCGCGCGTGCTGTGCGATCGGGTATTGCGCTGGCTGCGCACGATTCCACTGGAGCGGCTTGCCTTTTACTGGCCGACGCGCGGCGAGCCCGACGTCACCGCCGCCATCACGACCTGGCTCGCGGAAGGTGCCGATCGCAGCGCCTCGCTGCCGGTGGTGGCGGGGCAGTTGCTGGAATTCGCGCCCTGGCACCCGCGCATGCCGATGAAAAGCGGAGACTTCGGCATTCAGGTGCCGGACACGACGATGCGGGTCAAGCCGCAGCTGCTGCTGATTCCCTGCGTTGGCATCGACGCGCAGCGCTACCGGCTCGGTTACGGCGCCGGCTTCTACGACCGCACGCTGGCGCGCTTCCCGGTGCGGCCATCGACGGTCGGTATCGCCTTCGACTGCGGCCGCACGGCGAGCATCGATCCGCAGCCGCACGATGTGCCGCTCGATCTGGGCATCACCGAGTCCGGCGTGCTTTAGGCGCGCGGCGGCAAATCAGGTGAGCCGCTGCGGCCCCTGACGGAACGCCTGCAGCACCCAGTCGCGAAAGATCTTCACGTGCGGCAGCGGCGCGCGGCGCGGATTGACCACCATCACGTAACGACCGCCGGTCGGCATGCACAGCTGCGGAAACGGCGCGATCAGCTCACCGCCCGCCAGCAGGTCGTCGAGAAACGGCGTGCGCACGATTGCCGCGCCCTGGCCGCGAACGGCCGCCTGCACCATCTGGTCGATATAGGTGAAGTGCAGCCGGCCGCAGGGCCGCAACTGAGGCGCTCCAGCAAATTCGAACCATCGAGCCCAGCTGAACTGGCGCGCCCCGGGAATCGAGTCGTCCAGTTCAAGAAAGGGCAGTGCCGCCAGGTCGGCCGGCTGCGCGATGCGCACGCCACTTGACTCGAGCAGCCGCGGACTCAGCGCTGGCGTCGCCTCCTCCTCGACGAGCACGTCCGCCTCACCGATCGCCGCGCCGGGCCGCACCCAGCGCAGCGCAACGTCGATGTCCTCGACCTCGAGGTCAACCATGCGGTCGGCCGCGTCGATTCGAATCTCGATCTCGGGATGCGCCTTCTGAAAAGCCGCCAGCCGCGGCACCAGCCACAGCGAGGCAAAGGACGCATAGGTCGCCACCGACACGCGCGGCGGCCCGCCGGCCCCGCGCAACTCGTCAACGGTGCGGTCGATGCCGACCAGTGCCTGTCGCACCGACGCGTACAGCCGTTCGCCGGCTGCCGTCAGCTCGAGCGCCCGCGTGTGCCGCACGAACAGCGGCTTGCCCAGCTGCCGCTCGAG
>JBFGOX010000406.1:0-3457 GCA_041565015.1 Burkholderiaceae bacterium | reverse complement strand
TTTTGCGTGGCCGGGCGCTTGGACTTCGCCGGGGGCTGGCGCAAACTGCCGCGCTCGAACGAGGAGGAGAAAAAATGGCGACGAAAAAACGTGCGCCGGCCAATGATGCGCAGGCTCGCGCGCTTGCCGCCGTCGAAAAGTCGCTGCTGCACAAAGTGAAGGTCGCGGTCAGCGACATCGACGGCGTGCTGCGCGGGAAGTATCTGCACAAGGACAAATTCCTGTCCGCCATCGAAGGCGGCTTTGGCTTCTGCGATGTCGTCTTCGGCTGGGACATGATGGATTCCTGCTACGACAACGCCAAGCTCACCGGCTGGCAACACGGGTTTCCCGACGCACAGGTCAGGCTCGACCTCAGCACGCTGCGAACGGTCCCTTGGGACGGCCAAATCTGCTTCTTCCTCGGCGAGTTCGTCAACACCGACGGCTCACCGCACCCGCTTTGCCCGCGGCAGGCATTGCGCCGCGTGCTGAAACGCGCCGAAAAGCTCGGCGTGCAGCCGATGTGCGGCCTGGAGTTCGAGTGGTTCAACTTTCTCGAGACGCCGCAAAGCTGGGCGGCGAAGAAGGGCGTCGACCCGACACCGCTGACGCCCGGGATGTTCGGCTACTCGCTGCTGCGCGCGAACGAGAATCGCGAGTACTTCAACGCGCTGATGGACGAGCTGCTCGCGTTCGGCGTCCCGATTGAGGGGTTGCACACGGAAACCGGCCCGGGCGTCTACGAGGCGGCGATTCTGTTTTCCGAGGCGCTCGAGGCCGCCGACCGTGCGCTGCTGTTCAAGGCCGGCGCCAAGGAGATCGGCGCTCGCTTCGGCGTCATGCCGAGCTTCATGGCCAAATGGAGCCCGAGCTACCCGGGCTGCAGCGGCCACCTGCACCAGTCGCTGTCCGACGGCAGGAAGAACCTGTTCTTCGACGAGCGCGGCAAGCACACGATGTCGAAGCTGTTCGAAAGCTACCTGGCCGGTCAGATCGCTGTGGCGATGGAATTCGCGCCGATGTTCTGGCCGACGATCAATAGCTACAAGCGGCTGGTCGACGGCTTCTGGGCGCCGGTGAAGCCGACCTGGGGCGTCGACAATCGCACCGCCAGTTTCCGGGTGATCCCCGGTTCACCGAAGAGCACGCGGCTGGAGACGCGCTGTCCGGGCGCCGACATCAATCCGTATCTGGCCACTGCCGCGCTCGTGGCTGCCGGACTGCACGGCGTCGAAAATGGACTGAAGCTCACCGCACCGCCGATCACCGGCACCAACGTCGGCGCCGAGAACATCCCGCGCGCCCCGCGTTCCCTCGCCGCCACAACCGAGATCTTCAAGCGCAGCGCGGTCGCGCGCGACTGGCTCGGCGACGATTTCGTCGAACACTTCGCGCTGACGCGCGAATGGGAATGGCGTCAGTGGCAGGACGGCGTGACCGACTGGGAACTGAAGCGCTATTTCGAGATCATCTGATCAAACGCCGGGGCGTCGGATGCCTGGCACTCGAAGCTCGGGAAGCCCCTGACCTGCATCACCGAACTACAGCCGGCGCGCCGTTGACAAGACACTTTGCGCGGACCGCCGATGCTGACAGACAATCTTAATTCTGGTGACCACGGACTCGGCGCGGCCGTTCGCTCGGCCATCAAGCTCGAGGCGCGGTTCGGGATTGGTCGGCCGGCGACATCGCATGATTCCGCCGGCGACGCGTCGCGACGGCTCGAGCCTCCGACTTCTCGTTGACGCGCCGGCAAGGCACGAAATGATCGTCATTCACGTCTCGGGACTTCAAGATTCATGGCCAGGGTAGCAATCGTCGGCTGCGGCGCGATGGGTTCGGTGTACGCGGCGCTGATGGCCGACGCCGGACACGAGATCCATGCGGTCACGCTGTGGCCGGACCACGCCGAGGCGATGGCCTCGCACGGCCTGCGCGTCGAAGGCGCCAGCGGCGATCGCACGGTGCGACTTCGCGCCGGCACGACGACCGACGGCATTGGCTCCTGCGACCTGGTGATCATCGCCACCACGGCGTTCGATGTCGAAGCGGCCGCGCGCTCAGCGGTGCCGCTGCTGGCCGCACACACGGTCGTGCAGACGATCCAGAACGGCCTCGGCTCGGCCGAGCGGGTGGCGCCCATCGTCGGAGCCGACCGCCTGGCAGTGGGCGTGGTCGGCGGCTTCGGCGCCTCGGTGCGCGCACCCGGCCACGTTCACCACAACGGCATGGAGATGGTGCGTTTTGGCAGCTACGCCGGGCTGCCGCGCCCCGCACTCGAAGCCGGCGCGGCGATCTGGGAATCGGCCGGCTTCAAGGTTGCGTTGTTTGACGACGTGCGACGCATGGTGTGGGAAAAGCTGATCATGAACGTCACGTTTTCGGCGTCCTGCTGCCTGACCGGACTGACGATCGGCGAAGTGATGCGTGATTCGAATGCCTGGCTGGTGGCGCACGGCTGCGCCGAGGAGGCAATCGCGGTGGCCGCGGCCGCCGGTATCAAGCTCGACGTCGGCGACCCGATCGAGCACATACGCCACCTCGGCGGCCGCATCGCCGACGCGCGACCGTCGATGCTGCTCGATCACCTGGCGAGACGCCGCTCGGAGATCGACGTGATCAACGGATCGATACCCCGCGAGGGCGCGAAGGTCGGCGTTGCCACGCCGGTCAACGCAACGGTGGTCGCGCTGGTCAAGGCGCGCGAGGCCGGATTCGGAGCGTGATCGTCCTTTCGATCCCCGGGACCGCGATGGTTGCATCGCGCGCGGCGCCGATCGCGCCGATCGGCTGTCCGGCGCCATGCCGCCGCTTCCTCGCGCGGCGGACTCGCCGACTCGCGGCAATGGGTGCGCTGCTCCTGGCCTTGGGGGTCGTGGTGCCCGTGCAGGCGAAGACGCTGCGCTTCGCCAGCGCCTTCGATCCGCAGTCGATGGACCCGCACGCACTCGCCTTGCTGTACCAATCGCGTGTGGTCACGCAGATCTACGACTCGCTGGTCAATCGCGACCGCGACTTCAGGCTCGAGCCGTCGCTGGCCACGTCGTGGAAGATGGTCGACGCGCGCACGTGGCGCTTTGCGCTGCGGCCGAATGTCAGGTTCCACGACGGCTCGCCGTTGACCGCCGACGACGTCGTGTTCTCGATCGAGCGGGCGCTGGCCAAGACCTCGCAGCGCGCTTTCCAGCTGCGCGGCGTGACCGGCGCGCGCAGGGTCGACGATCTGACCGTCGACGTCCTGCTCGCCGCGCCCGACGCGGTGCTGCCCGACAAGCTGATCTTCATCGGCATCATGAGCAAGTCCTGGGCCGAGAAGCACGGCGTGGCACTGCCGCAGGACTTCAACGCCAGGCAGGAAACCTACGCAGTACGCAACGCCAACGGCACCGGGCCGTTCATGCTCAAGCGCTACGAGCCCGATGCGCGGCTGCTGCTCGCCGCCAATTCGAACTGGTGGGGCCGCGGCACAAAGTTC
>JBFGOX010000405.1:0-3461 GCA_041565015.1 Burkholderiaceae bacterium | reverse complement strand
GTGAGCACGAGGATTTCGATGCGGCCGGCGAGGCCGCGCGCGGCAATTCGCTTTTCGGTCAGACCGGCGGACGCAGCGTGGATACCGGCGCCGCCAGCACCTTCAATTCGAGTTTCATTCCCGCCGCTTCCCAGCTCGATTCGACCGAGGTCGACCCGGTGGCCGAAGCGGACGTCTACATCGCCTACGGCCGCGAGGAACAGGCGGAGGACATCCTCAAGGAAGCACTGCGCCTGCAGCCGGACCGTCACCCGGCGCGCGTGAAGCTGATGGAGATCCTGGCGCGTCGTGGCGACAAGACCGGCTTCGTCCAGCAAGCGACGGACCTCAGAGAGCGCACCGGCGGCAAAGGCGAGGAATGGGACCGCGCTGCCGTCATCGGGCGGTCGATCGACCCGGCCAACGCGATGTTCGCGGCCGCCGCGGGGGTCGAAATCGCCACGCGGGGTCCGACAACGGAAATGCGGCTCGGCCCGACCACGGCCAGTCGTTCCGGTGTCACGACTGGCGGGTTTACGGCACCACCGGCCACACTGGGCGGTGAGGAGAGCGACGTCGGGTTCGACGATTCGATCGCCCCGGCGGCATCAACGCAAAAGCCGCGTCGTCAGTCGGATTCCGTGATGCCGGTCGACTCGCAGATGGATGCCGACACGGTGTTGCCGCTGGATCCCAACACGAACGTTTTCGTCCCGACGACGCAGGGCCCGAAGCCGGGGGCGGCCAAGGAGGCCGCGAGCGATCTTTCCGAACTCGAGTTCGACGCGCTGAACACGGTTCCGGCAACACGTCCGATCGAACCCGAGCCTGAATCAGCGCCGATCGAGCCGCCGATGAAGTTCGACTTCGATCTGCCCCCGGTGGCACCTTCGAAGAAGGCGCAACTGCCGCCGCTGCCCGACCTCGACTTGAATCTGCCGCCAACCGGCCCTTCGACCATTGCGCCGCCCGTACCGGCGCATGAGGAACCCGTTTCCAGCTTCGATTTCACAGTGCCTGGGGGGCCGCAGTCGAAGATCGAAACCGGACCCGACAGCGGTTTTCCGACGACGGTCGGTGGCTCGCGCAGGAAGCCGGCACCGCTCGAAGACGCACTGTCGCGGCCTTCGCTGCTCGGCGATCTGAATGCCCTGCCCGAGGGAGGGCCGACCCGGCTGGCCTCGAACACCGATCAGGCCACCGTGCCCTTGATCGACTTCGACCTGACGGGCGCCGATCTGCCGATCAATACGAGCCCTGGTCGTGCCGGAACGCCAACGGGAAGCCCGATGGCCTCGCAGATGGCGACCAAACTCGATCTGGCGCGTGGCTACATCGACCTCGGTGTGAAGGACGGCGCGCGCGAGTTGCTCGAGGAAGTGATGCGCGACGGCACGCGCGAGCAGCGCCAGGCGGCGGTCGAGCTGATGAGGCAGATCGAACGCTGAGCACAGCGACCGAATCGGGCCGGCGCGAGTACGCTTCGCGCCGGCCTTTCTGTTTCTTGACGGTCTTCGATGCGATTGGCGCTCGGCCTGCAGTACGACGGCTCGGCATTTAGCGGCTGGCAGACGCAGGCCGATCGCTCAGGCGTGCAGGACGCGGTCGAGGCGGCGCTGGCGCAACTCGCGGGTGCTCAGGTGCCGACGACGTGCGCCGGCCGAACTGACGCCGGTGTGCATGCCACTTACCAGGTCGTTCATATCGATCCCTCCGTATCGCGCCCGCTGACCGCGTGGGTGCGGGGCGTGAATCGTTTCCTGCCGGAGCAGATTGCGGTTCGATGGGCCGTCGAGGTGCCCGGGCAGTTTCACGCCCGCTTCGGCGCGCAGTGGCGCCGCTACGACTACTGGTTGCTGAACGATCCGGTGCGCTCGCCGCTGCTGGCGCGGCGTGCGGGCTGGCAATGCCGTCCACTGGCCATCGAACCTATGCAGATCGCGGCGGCAGCGCTGGTCGGCCGGCATGATTTCAGCGCCTTTCGTTCGTCGGAATGCCAGGCCGCAACCGCGGTGCGCGAGTTGCGCGAACTGGGCATCGCGCGATTCGGCAATCTGATACGTTTCCGGCTGCTCGCCAATGCATTCCTGCATCACATGGTGCGAAACATCGTCGGCTCGCTGGTATACGTCGGACTCGGACGCCAAAGCCCGCAATGGGTCGGGGAAGTTCTCCAGGGGCGCGACCGGCGCCTTGCGGCGCCGACCTTTTCCGCCGCCGGGCTATACCTGACCGGAGTCGAATACGATCTCAGCTTCGGCCTGCCGACGGCCGTAGACGAGATCGCGCCCGGATGCGGCGAACACGGATAAAGATCTGCGGTATCACCCGTGCTCAGGACGCCGCGCAAGCGGTGGCCTGCGGCGCAGATGCCGTCGGTTTCGTCTGCTACGAGCGCAGCCCACGCTTCGTCGCGGCTGAGCGACTACGAGAACTTGCCGCGGCGCTGCCGCCTTTCGTGTCACCGGTGCTGCTGTTCGTCAATGCGAAGGCGGATCAGGTCGAGCGCCGCCTGGCGGAAGTGCCACATGCGCTGCTGCAGTTTCACGGCGACGAGCCGCCTGCGGACTGCGCGCGTTATGGACGGCCCTACCTACGTGCGCTGCGCATGGGCGAGGGAGTCGATTTGCTAGACTCCGCGCGCCTTTTCCGCTCGGCGATCGCTCTGTTGGCCGATGCCCCATCGGCCGGGTTCGGCGGCAGCGGTAAGTTGTTCGACTGGCAGAAACTGCCGGCGCCGTCGCAGCGCAGCCTGCCGCTGGTGCTGGCGGGAGGACTGAACGAGACGAACGTGGCCGATGCGATCGCGAACGTGCGGCCGTTCGCGGTCGACGTCAGCAGCGGCGTCGAATCGGCGCCCGGTGTGAAGAGCGCCGAGCGCTTGCAGCAGTTCTGTGATGCGGTACGGGCGGCCGACCGTCAGGTGTACTTGAACCCATCCAATACAGCATGAAGCCCTACGATCTTCCGGACGAGCGCGGTCATTTCGGGCCATATGGCGGCATCTTCGTCGCCGAAACGCTGATGCATGCGCTGGCCGAGCTGAACGAGGCTTATGCGAAATTCCGCAACGATCCGCAGTTCATCGCCGAGTATCAGCGTGAACTCACGCATTTCGTCGGCCGGCCGAGTCCGATTTATCACGCCAGGCGCTGGAGCGAGGAACTCGGTGGCGCGCAGATCTATTTCAAGCGCGAAGACCTGAATCACACCGGCGCGCACAAGGTCAACAATACCGTCGGCCAGGCTTTGCTTGCACGGCGCATGGGCAAGCCGCGTGTGATCGCCGAAACGGGCGCTGGCCAGCACGGTGTTGCGACAGCCACCGTGGCGGCGCGCTTCGGCATGACTTGCGTCGTCTACATGGGCGCCGAGGATGTCGGCCGCCAGGCCGCCAACGTGTACCGCATGAAGCTGCTCGGCGCCGAAGTGGTGCCGGTCGAGTCCGGTTCGCGCACGCTGAAAGACGCCCTGAACGAGGC
>JBFGOX010000404.1:0-3468 GCA_041565015.1 Burkholderiaceae bacterium | reverse complement strand
GCCGCGGGTCCGCCGTTGGCCACCAGCACGCCCTTGAGTCGACTGAACTCGGCAGCCACCGGCTGCACCGCGGTCAAATAAAGCGCGGTCGCATCGGATTCGGCCCGCAGCGTCTGTGCCGCGGCCGGCTCGATCCGCGATTCCTCGAGCGGGAAGAACTCCAGCCGCTGCACGGCCGACGGCGACTTGTAGGCAATCCGGATCCGCGCCGCCTCGATCGTTGCCGACGCGGATTCAAGCGTCGCCGGTTGCGGGATCCGCGCGCGCGTTGCGGCAAACAACGCCGCATGCCGCGACGGTTGCGCATCCGTGCGCACCGGCAGCGCCAGTTGCAGGTCCGCGCCGCCCGGAATGCAGACATCCTTGCAGATCAGCCAGTCGGCCCGAGCCGCCAGCCGAAGCGTCTGACCCGGCGCCAGCGTCGGCGGCACGTCGATCTGCACGGGCAGCAGAAGCTCGTTCTCGTAGCCGAAGTTCATCAGCGGACCGACCGGCAGCCGCTTCGGCACCGGCCATTCAACCGGCCCAGCCGAAAAGCCCGCAGGCAGTTGCCACTGGATCGTCGTCGGCAGGCCGGAGTCGCCCGGAACCTGCCAGTAGGTGTGCCATTCCGGGTCGTGCTTCAGACGCAGCCCGGCGGCCAACGGCTGCCCGGGAACGATGGCATCGGTGGCGGCGACCAGTTCCGCTTCGGCACTGTCGACGCGAATCGGCTGCGCGCCGGCAGTCGAGGCGGTCAGCAGAACGGCCAGCAGCAGCAAACGGACAAGCGACGTCATCGTTGCTTCGTCAGCGTCGGGGCCGGCAAGTTCCGTCAGGCCAGCGAGGCAAATGCCCGCTGCGCGGCCGCCACCGTCTGCGCGATTACCGATTCATCGTGCGCGGACGAGACGAACCCGGCCTCGAAGGCGGACGGTGCCAGGTACACGCCCGCATCGAGCATCGCGTGGAAGAAGGCGTTGAAGCGTGTCCTGTCGGTCGCCATCACGTCAGCGTAGCTGGCCGGAACGCCCGCGGCAAAGTAGACGCCGAACATGCCGCCGACCCGATCGCCGGCGAAAGGCACGCCACGCGCACGTGCCGCATCGATCAAGCCGTCGACGAGTGCCTGCGTGTTCGCGCCGAGTCGGTCGTAAAAACCGGGCGCCTGGATCAGCTTCAGCGTGGCCAGCCCGCAGGCCACCGCCACCGGGTTGCCGGACAGCGTGCCCGCCTGATAGACGGCGCCGAGTGGCGCCAGATGTTTCATGACATCGGTGCTTCCGCCGAACGCGGCCACCGGCATGCCGCCGCCGATGACCTTGCCGAGCACCGTGATGTCCGGCGTGATGTCGTACAGCGCCTGCGCGCCGCCGAGCGCCACGCGGAAGCCCGTCATCACCTCGTCGAAAGCGAGCAACGCCCCGTGCTTCGTGCACAGCGCACGCATCGTCTGCAAAAACTCGGGAGTGGCGCGCACCAGGTTCATGTTGCCGGCCACCGGCTCGACCATCACACAGGCGAGGTCGTCGCCATGCTGCATGAACGCGTCCTCGAGCTGCTGGCAGTCGTTGTAGTCGAGCACCAGGGTGTGCTGCGTGATTTCCGCCGGCACCCCAGCCGAACTCGGGTTGCCGAAAGTCAGCAGGCCCGAACCCGCCTTGACCAGCAGGCTGTCGGCATGGCCGTGATAGCAACCCTCGAACTTGATCAGCTTGCGCCGGCCCTTGCCGTCGCCGGCGGCACCGCGCGCCAGTCGAATCGCGCTCATCGCTGCCTCGGTGCCCGACGACACCAGCCGGACCTGCTGCATGGATGGCACCAGGCGCACGAGTTCCTCGGCCATCTCGACTTCCGCTTCGGTCGGCGCGCCAAACGAAAGGCCGTGTGCGGCCGCCTCCTGCACGGCGCGCACGACGTCGGGATGGGCATGGCCGACGATCATCGGACCCCAGGAACCGATGTAGTCGATGTAACGGCGGTCTTCCGCGTCCCAGAAGTACGGACCTTGCGCGCGGGAGATGAAGCGAGGCGTGCCACCCACCGAGCGAAACGCCCGCACCGGCGAGTTGACGCCGCCGGGGATCGTCTTCTGGGCGCGGCTGAATAACTTTTCGTTGCGGTCCACGGGTTCGGTCAATCCTGCACAAAACGGCAAGTTTACGCAGGCGCTTTCCCCGCTCCGCTGCCCCGTGGGCAGCGGGCCCGGAACACGTGTTTTCCGCAGCCGAGGCGGCGAGATTGGTTCTAGACCGTAAGCATGAACTTACAGGGGCTCGCCGCGCGTAGATGCCGGGCTATGATCGCTCGGCACGTATGTGAGTCAACACGAACACGACGCTTTACGCGACTGGAAATGGCCACTGAGGCGGGCAAGCGCGCATGGATGTGTCTGATCTGCGGTTGGATCTACGACGAGGCGGCCGGACTGCCGGACGACGGCATTGCCCCGGGCACCCCGTGGGAACAACTGCCGCCGAACTGGACCTGCCCCGAGTGCGGTGCCCGCAAAGAGGACTTCGAGATGGTCGAGATCTGAGCCGTGCCGCGCACGCCACGGACCGACGCAATCGAAACCCGGCGCCCCGCCCAGCAGCCTGAACCCGTCCGCCCCTTGACCGGAGCCATTGCATGTCGGCACAGGATTTGACCTCGATCCGCGGAACGCGCGTGATGGTGATCGACGACTCGAACACCATTCGACGCAGCGCAGAGATCTTTCTGAAGCAGGCCGGGTGCGAAGTCATCCTCGCCAACGACGGGTTCGAAGCGCTGGCCAAGATCAACGATCACCAGCCGGCGATCATCTTCTGCGACATCCTGATGCCGCGGCTGGACGGCTACCAGACCTGCGCGCTGATCAAGCGCAGCCCTCGCTTTTCGAGGACGCCGGTGGTGATGCTGTCGTCGAAGGACGGCCTGTTCGACCGCGCCCGCGGACGCATGGTCGGCTCGAGCGAATACCTGACCAAGCCGTTCACCAAGGACAGCCTGCTGACCGCAGTGCTGCAGCATTCGGCACAGCCGACCGCCCTGACCTGACGCAGGAGCCTGCCCATGCCGATCAAGAAGGTTCTCGTCGTCGACGACTCGCCCACGGAACGGTACTTCCTGACCGAGTTGCTGACCAAGAACGGATTTCATGTCTCGGCGGCGGAAAACGCCGAGGAAGCGCTGATCAAGGTCAAGGCAGTCACGCCGGACCTGATCCTGATGGACGTGGTGATGCCGGGTCAGAACGGCTTTCAGTTGACGCGGCAGATCTCGCGCGATCCGGACACGCAGCACATCCCGATCATCATGTGCACGAGCAAGAACCAGCAGACCGACCGCATCTGGGGCCTGCGCCAGGGCGCGCGTGACTACGTCACCAAGCCGGTCAAGGCCGAGGAACTTCTGGGCAAGATTGCCGCGATAGGGTAAACGTGAACGCGCCGATGGAACACGCTAAGCATCTGGCCAGTTTGCGCGACTTCTCAACGCAGCTGG
>JBFGOX010000403.1:0-3481 GCA_041565015.1 Burkholderiaceae bacterium | reverse complement strand
GCAGCGGCACGCTGATCGGCGATCTTGCGCGCGGACTCGGCCTCGGAGCGTGCTTTTTCCGCGTCGGCGCGCTGCTGATCGGCCTCGCGCGCTCGCGCATCGATCAGGATACGGTCGCGTTGCGCGCGTGCCTCTGTGATGGCCTGTTCGGACTGGGCGAGCTTGGCCGTCTGCATGGCCGCTTCGGTGCGTTGTCGCGCCAGGTAGGCGAAGTGCTCGACGTCGACCTTGTCTTGGCCGGCCCGCAGTGCCGCATCGCCGCGCTGCAGCGCTTGCTGTGCGCTCTGCAGTTCAAGTGGCGCGCTGCGTGCCACCTGCGTATCGGCTGCGGCGCGTTGATAGACGCTTCGTGCCTCATCGAGTTTCGTGTTCTTCATCGGCGTCGAGGCGCAAGCCGCAAGGACAGTGATGCCCGCCAGCGCCAGGGCGGTGCGGACAGGCTGCAAACGTAAAGTCTTCATGGATTCATTTCCTAATTACGTGTCGAATCGGAGCCCGGCGCGGCGATCCGCGGCCGGGCGGTTGTCAGTCGGCGGCAGAGCTGCGGATGGGTCAGGGGCGCGACTTGCGCGCAAGCTCCTTTTCGAGCGCCGCATTGCCGCGCGCAAGTTCCTCGACCGCGGCGGCGGATCGCGCGGCACGCGATTTGCGCTCGGCGAGTTCGGCGTCGGCCTCGGCCTGCTCGGCCAGTCGACGCGCCTCGGCGTATTGCTCCTCACGCACTGCGGCCTCGGCCCGGCCCATCTTGTCGCGCGCCGCGAGGATTTCGACCGGCGCCAGTTGCAGCGCGCCGGCGCTTTCGGCCTGCGTGATCGAGGCCCGAGCGGTAGCCAGCTGCGCGACTGGCGGCGCACCCTTGCTCGCGCAGCCGGCCAGCAGGAGCGCCGAAGCCGTGGCTGCAAGAAAGGCGAGTCGACGGAAAGCTGGAGTGTTCAGAAAGTTCATGATTGATGTCCTGCGTGAAGGTAAACGGGGGAGTGTGTGACGCTGCGGACGGCCGCGCACGTTAACGCGCGGCCCGGCGTCGGTTCTGCTGCATCTTTAGCACGTCGAGCAACGCGGCGAAGGTCTGCTCGTTCTCGGACGCATTGCGCATGGGCTTGTCCAGCTGGGCGGTCAGTTCGTCCAGCCGATATTCGTCGGCCGACAGGTACAACTGGCCGACTTTCTCGGCCACCGCGCGGTAGCTGTTGTCGATGTCCTCGACCCGGCGCGTCAGTTCGTCGATTGCGGCCGATTCGACCTCGTCGAGCGTCTGCCGCGTGTGCTGTTCCGTACTCATGCCGTCCATCCGTGATCAGGTTGAAGAAATCTGCGGCTGCCGTGGCAGTGACGTTTCGCGCGGCCGCAGCGCGTTCAGTCGCTCGTCGATGCGCCGGAACTCCGTTTCCATCTGCTGCTGCAGCGCCCTGACGCGCGAGGCTTCGGCCTGGTCGGCGAGCGACTGCACGCGCTGAATCTCCTTCAGCAGACGCCGGTTTTCCAGCAGCGCGCCGATCTGGTTGCGCAGCGTGGCGACCAGAAACAGCGCGACCAGGACGCCGGTCAGGCCGAGCATGACGAGGCCGAGCGGCGCGTCGATCCGGGCCACGAGCAGGTCGATCGGTGCCGGAGTCATCAGCGTCGGCCAGTTCAGCGCCGCCAGACCGGCGATGGCGGCAACGACGATCCAGGCCACCCAGTTGCTCAGTCGCTGCATTCGAGTTCCTTTCGTTAGCGAGCACTGACACTGTAAATTCGCGTTACTGTTAAATGGGAGACAATAAATTGAAAGTAAATTAACGAAAATGAAAATCAAACCCAAGCTGCAAAGGGCTGGCACCCGCGCCGAGTCCGCCCCGCCAGCGCGGATGCGGCTGGCATGGTCGGACTTCCAGGTCGTTCTGACGGTGGCGCGGCTGGGCAGCGTAGCCAAGGCCAGCACCGCCCTGGCGGTGACCCACGCAACACTGCTGCGCAAGCTGGCCTCGATCGAGCAGCGTCTCAAGTCGCGCCTCTTTGACCGCGTGCGCGGCCGCTACTCGCTGACGGCAGCCGGTGAGGAGGTCGCTGGCGCCGCCGAGCGCTTCGAGCCGCTGGCGCGCGAGGCCGAACTGCGGGTGCTCGGCCAGGATCTGCGGCCGAGCGGCCAGGTCCGCGTGGCGGTGGCCGGCATCGTCATCGAGCACCTGCTGCCGCCGATCCTGAGCCAGTTCGCCTCGGCATTTCCTGACGTGAGCATCGAATTGGTTGCCTCGCGCGAGCACGTCAGCCTGGCGCGACGCGAAGCCGACGTCGCGATCCGCGTCACGGATCGCGTCCCGGACTGGCTCGTGGGTCGCAAGCTGGCCGAGATCGAGTTCAAGGTCTTCGGGCTGCGGCGTCGTGGGCTGAGTTCGCAGCTGCGAAGCGCGGCAGAACTGTCTCGCCAGCGCCGCTGGATCTGCTTCGAGCGCGACGCGCGTGACCTGAAGTTCGATCGCTGGCTTGACGTTGAGGTGCCGGATTCGAGCGTCGTTCTGCGGGTCGACAGCTTCAGCCACGCGCTGACGATGGTCCAGGCTGGACTGGGGATCGCCCTGCTGCCGGCGTTCCTCGAGACCACGTGCCCGCAGTTGGAGGCGCTGACGCCGCCGATCCCCGGACTGCAGACACCGATGTGGCTGGTGACGCACCAGGAACTGCGCAACACGATGCGCGTGAAGGTGCTGATGCAGGCTTTCGGTCCGGCACTGTCGCACGCCGTTCAGTCGGCCTGACCCTCGACGCTTTGCCAGGCCCTCGATTGCCACGCAGGAGGCCGTCGAAACGGTGCGGGGCGCCCCGGCGCCCTTCACGTCGACGCGGCTCGACACGCAGGCATGTCCCCTGCGATTGACAGGTCCGCGCCCGGCCGCCTACCCTTCGCCTCCTGCGCTGATTTGTTGATCCGCTTGCGGGCGCGTCGCCGAGTGCCGCGACAACTGCCGCTAAAGAGATCCGCGAGGGCTGCTGCCCCGCGCCACGGAACCCGACAAGGCGGCGCCTGTCGGGTTTTTTGTTTGACGTTCGAGATGACCGCACCGGGATCCGTCGGGATCGTTTCGCCGCAGACGATGCACTTCGATGCGCCGCTCGCGCTCGCCAGCGGCGCTTCGCTCGCCGCCTACGATCTGACCTACGAGACCTACGGCGAGCTGAACAGCGCGCGCTCGAACGCGGTACTGGTGTGCCATGCGTTGAACGCCTCGCACCACGTCGCCGGCCAGTACGAAGGGCAGGACAAGAGCGTCGGCTGGTGGGACAACATGGTTGGGCCCGGCAAGCCGGTCGACACCAACCGCTTCTTCGTGATCGGCGTGAACAATCCCGGGTCCTGTTTCGGCTCGACCGGGCCGATGTCGATCGACCCTGCCAGCGGCCGGCCTTACGGCTCGCGCTTTCCGGTGGTCACGGTCGAGGACTGGGTCAACGCGCAGGCCCGGTTCGCCGACCGCCTCGGCATCGAGCGCTTCGCCGCCGT
>JBFGOX010000402.1:0-3494 GCA_041565015.1 Burkholderiaceae bacterium | reverse complement strand
CAGTTCCTGTTTGCCCCGGGCACCGCGGAAGACAAGGTGATGGAAGCGGCACTGGAGGCCGGCGCCGAGGATGTGCTGACCAACGAGGACGGCTCGGTCGAAGTGATCTGTGCGCCGGGCGATTTCGGCGCGGTTAAGGACGCGCTGGAGAAAACCGGACTGAAGGCGGAACTGGCCGAAGTGACGATGAAGCCGACCGCCGAAACGGCGCTCGCCGGCGACGATGCGTCGAAGATGCAGAAACTTCTGGACGCGCTCGACGATCTCGACGATGTGCAGTCGGTCTACACGACGGCGGCGATCGGTGACTAGCGGCCCACGAGACACCGCACTGCGTCGGCGCGGTCACCGGGCATCATGAAGATCCTCGTCATCGGCTCCGGTGGCCGCGAGCACGCGCTGGCCTGGCGGCTGGCGCGTTCGCCGCGGGTGCAAACGGTGCTCGTTGCACCGGGCAACGGCGGCACGGCCCGCGGCACGACCGGACCCAACGCGCGCATCCGCAATGTCAGCACGACGGACATCGATGCGTTGGCCGAACTGGCGGCGACGATGGAAATCGCGCTCACCGTGGTCGGGCCGGAAGCACCGCTGGCTGCCGGCATCGTCGATGTGTTCCGCAAGCGCGGCCTGCGCATCTTCGGGCCAACGCAGGCTGCGGCACAGCTCGAAAGTTCGAAGGATTTCGCCAAGCGCTTCATGAAGCGCCACGGCATACCCACCGCGGAATACGAGACGTTCGGCGACGCGACCGCGGCGCGCGACTACGTGAACCGGCGCGGCGCGCCGATCGTCATCAAGGCCGACGGCCTGGCCGCCGGCAAGGGCGTGGTGGTCGCGCAGACGCTTGCCAAAGCGCATGCCGCGATCGACGCAATGCTGGTCGACAACCGCATGGGCGACGCTGGCGCGCGCGTCGTGATCGAGGAGTTCCTCGAGGGCGAGGAGGCGAGCTTCATCGTGCTCAGCGACGGCCAGCACGTGCTGACGCTGGCTTCGAGCCAGGACCACAAGCGGCTGCACGACGGCGACGAAGGGCCGAACACCGGCGGCATGGGTGCGTATTCGCCGGCGCCGATCGTCACGCCCACCATCCATGCGCGCGTGCTGCGCGAGATCATCCAACCGACCGTGCAGGGCATGGCCGCTGACGGCATCGAGTACACCGGATTTCTGTATGCAGGGCTGATGATCGACGCCAGAGGCAATCCGCGCACGCTGGAGTTCAACTGCCGCATGGGCGATCCGGAAACGCAGCCGATCATGCTGCGGCTGAAGTCCGATCTGGTCGATCTTCTCGAGCACGCGCTCGACGGCAAGCTCGATCAGGTCGAGGCCGAATGGGACCGACGCACCGCACTCGGCGTGGTGATGGCCGCCGACGGCTATCCCGAGGCCCCGCGCAAGGGCGATCCCGTCATGGCCTTGCCCGCCGACGCCGAGGACTGCGTCGTCTTCCATGCCGGCACGCAACTGGCCGACGGCCAGCTCGTCACCAATGGCGGCCGCGTGCTCACGGTGACCGCGCTCGGCGACAGCGTGCGCGCGGCACAACGCCGCGCCTACGAAGCGGTGGCGCAGGTGCGGTTCGCGGGGCAGCAGTACCGCACCGACATCGGGTTTCGGGCGCTGAATCGAAGGTCGATGACGCCGGCGCCACGCGAGTGACCGCGCCGGAACTCGTCGGCAGTCGACCGATGAGGCAGGAGTCGCGCTGCGCGCGCGAACGCGATCGAAGGCTGGCCGACGGCCATCGCGCCGGCAACCGTCTTGAAGGTTCACGGCGCTTTTCCAGTGCGCGCACGACCTCCGGCAGTCACCGTCCGCGGTGGCCGACATCTTCGCTACGGCCCGGCCGGTAGCCGTGGTCGGGACCCGGACCCAACATCCGTTGCCGGCGACGCCGAACCTCTGGGCACGGGCGCGCGGCAAGCGCTATCGGATTCGCCGCGCGATGCGGAGGTCCCCTGGGTGGCGAAGATCGATCGACGGCCAGACCATCCCACGCTCGGGACCGCTTCGATCGTCCAAGGCGAGAGCGCAGCGCATGATATTTTCGGCAGCCATCGGCAAGCGGCGTGTGCCATGCGCGCGGCACCGATCCCCGCAGGAGCCTGAGTGACTTACACCGTCGAACAACACATCGCGCTCAAGCGCGTGTCCGGGCTGGCCCCCTCGCCCGAGGGCCGCTGGCTTGCCGTGGTCGTGCAGCGACTCGACCGCGATGGCGCCAAGTACGTGTCCGATCTGTGGAAGGTGCCGACCGACGGCGCACCGGCGACGCAACTGACGCGCGGCGATTCGAAGGACACCGCGCCGTGCTTCCGCCACGATGGCGCACTGTGTTTCCTGTCGAACCGACAACCTAACGAAGTCAAGCCGGACGAGGACGCGGACAAGCGCATGCAGGTCTGGTGCCTGCCTGCCGATGGCGGCGAACCGGTGATGCTGACCGACGAACCGCTCGGCGTCGAAGGATTCCGCTGCGCGGAAAAGGCCAACCGGATGGCGCTGTTCGCGCCGGTGCTGGCCGATGTGCCGCACGAAGAGCAGCGCGAGCAGGCCGCCGAGCGAAGAAAGAAAGGCGCCAGCGCGCGCCGTTACACCCGGCAGCCGGTGCGCCACTGGGACCACTGGCTGCACGAGAACGACGAGTTCGCCTTCACGCACGTGATCGCCTGCGACGCGAGCGGCGGCAGCCGCATCGACCTGACGCCCGGGGCGCGGCGTGAATTCGCGATCGAGCCGTCGCTGGACATTTCGGCAGACGGCAAGCGGGTGGCGGTGACGCGGCACACGCCGGGCGCCGATCGCGAGCTGGACACGACGCTGCTGCTGATCGACGTCGACACTCGCGCGCAGCGGGTTATCGGCGAGGCGCCGGTCGTGAACTTCGAGGCGCCGGTGTTTTCTCCCGACGGCCGCTTCATCGCCAGCACGCGCGCGTTTCGCAGCCCGAAGCGGGTCATGCGGCCGCGGGCGGTGCTGATCGATGTGCAAGGCGCCACGGTCCGCGAACTGGCCGCGCACTGGGATCGCTGGCCGCAGGTCTGCGACTGGAGCGCGGACGGCCGCAAACTGCTCGTTAGTGCCGACGACGCGGGCCACACGCCGGTCTTTGCGATCGATATCGACGGCGACACGGTCGAACGCGTCAGCGCGCCGGCCGAAGGCGGCGCGTTTTCGGATCTCGTGGCGCTGCCCGACGGCCGCATCGCCGGCATTCGCTCGACGCTACTGCAGGCGCCGGAGTGCTTCGTCACCGATGCGCATGCCGACAGCCATCCGAAACTGCTCGCCCCGCTGTCAGGCCACGAGCAGGCGGCGTTTGCCAGCGTCGAGCACCTGAACGTCATGTCGACCGACGGCACGCCGATCCAGTTGTTTCTAGTCAACCCGAAAGAAGCGCGCGGCAAAATGCCGCTGCTGTTGTGGATCCACGGCGGACCGATCGGCATGGACACCGACGGCTGGCACTGGCGCTGGAATCCGCT
>JBFGOX010000401.1:0-3498 GCA_041565015.1 Burkholderiaceae bacterium | reverse complement strand
GAGATGGCCGAGCGCTGCCAGGCAGTGACGCTCGAGTTCGAAAACGTGCCGGCCGCCGCGCTGCGCCGGCTGGCCGACCGCATGCCGGTGCGGCCCTCCGCCGATGCGGTGGCGGTCGCGCAGGACCGCATCTTCGAGAAGCGGTTCATGGTCGCCAATCACATCGAGGTCGGACCGCACAGGTTCGTCGAGCGCATCGACGACCTGCAACACGCCCCGGACGCGTTGTTCCCCGGCATCCTGAAGACGGCAAGGCTCGGCTACGACGGCAAGGGGCAGGCGTCGGTCAGCACCCGCGAGCAGGCGATCGAGCAATGGACACGGCTCGGTCGCGTCGCCTGCGTGCTGGAAAAGCGCCTGCCGCTGCTGCGCGAGGTCTCCTGCGTCGTCTGTCGCGGCGCCGACGGCGAAGTCGCCGTGTTTCCGGTGATCGAGAACCAGCACCGCGGCGGCATCCTCGCGGTGTCGATCGCGCCGGCACGCGTGTCGCCGCAGGTGGCGGCCAAAGCGGCCGACATCGCCCGCAAGCTGGCCGAAGTGCTCGACTACGTCGGCGTGCTGTGCGTCGAGATGTTCGTGCTCGACGAGGAGCGCGTGGTCGTCAACGAGATCGCACCGCGGCCGCACAACTCCGGGCACTTCACGATCGACGCCTGCGCCGCCAGCCAGTTCGAGCAGCAGGTGCGCGCGCTCGCCGGCCTGCCGCTGGCATCGCCGGCGCAGCTGGTCCCGGCGGTGATGCTCAATGTGCTCGGCGACGCCTGGTTTCGTCGCGGCGACCGTCGCGAACCGCCGTGGCACGAAGTGCTCGGCATCAGCGGCGCGAAGCTGCATCTGTACGGCAAGCGCGAGCCGCGGCCGGGGCGCAAGATGGGGCACGTGACCTGCCTCGGCGCATCGGTGGCCGATGCACTCGAGCGCGCCGTGGCCGTGGCGCTGGTGCTCGGGATCGAGCCGCCGCAGTGAGCGATGCCCGGCCATGTCGGGCCTGCAGGGCAATGGCGGCACGATGAACGCGAGCCGGGTCGATGCGCACGCAATCGAGCGCGCGGCGTCCGTCTTGATTCGCGGCGGGCTGGTCGCATTTCCGACCGAAACCGTCTACGGCCTGGGTGCCGACGCCGACAACGTAGCCGCCGTGCGGGCGATCTTCGCGGCCAAGGGCCGGCCCGTCGATCATCCTGTCATCGTCCACGTGCACGATGCGCAGGCGATCGACGCCTGGAGCACCGACGCCACGCCGGCCGCGCGCAAATTGGCGCAGGAGTTCTGGCCCGGCCCGCTGACGCTGGTGCTGCCGCGCTCGGAACGCGCGCACGACGCCCTGACCGGCGGGCAGGCGAGCATCGGCCTGCGCTGTCCGGCGCATTCCTGGGCGCGAGCCTTGCTGGCGGCGTTTTGCGCGGCGCGCGGCGATGCCGCCGCCGCACTGGCCGCCCCGAGCGCCAACAGCTTCGGTCGCATCAGCCCGACCACGGCGGCCCATGTGCGCGCCGATCTTGGCGAGAAACCCGACGGCAACGTCGATCTGATTCTCGACGGCGGGCCGTGCCCGGTCGGCATCGAGTCGACGATCGTCGATCTGTCCGGCACCGCACCACGCCTGCTGCGGCATGGTGCGATCACGCGCCGGCAGCTGGAGGACGTGCTCGGCCTGCCGGTGCGCGACGCCGACCGCGATGCGCCACGTGCTTCAGGAGGCCTGAGGAGTCACTATGCGCCACACACGCCGCTAGAACTGGTCGAGGCGCACCGGCTGCCTTCGCGCATCAATGAACTGCGTGGTAACAGGATCGCCGTGCTGGCGCCGGCCGCAGCGCTGCTCGACCGCACGGCCGACATCGTGCTGCGGCTGATCGCGCCGGCGGAGCCGCAGGAGTATGCGCGCCGGCTGTACGCGCTGCTGCACCAGCTCGATGCATCGGCGGCCACGCGCATGCTGATCGTCTTGCCGCCGACCGGCGAGGCCTGGGATGCCGTACACGACCGGTTGCAACGTGCAGCTGCAGCAAAGGATGTGAAAGAAGAAGGCACGTAAGTGAGGCGCCGCCGCGTATGATCGCCGCGCGGCGTTGGCGCTGAAGCCGTCGCAAGTTCAAATCTGGAGGAGACACATGTTCGAATTTCTGCGGGCGCGCCGGCGCGTCCTGTGGCTGGCCGCGGCGTCGGCGGCGACCGTCCTGTTGGCATCCTGCGGTGGCGGCGATGCGGCCAAGCCAGCGCGGTTCGGTACAACCGTCGTATTCGGTGCGAGCGGCACCGATACCGGCAACCGTTGCGGGGTTGCCGCGGATCCGCTGTGTTTCCCGGTGCCGCCTTACGCGGGCGCGAGCAGCGCAACCAATGGCAAGCTGTTCAGCGAACTCGTGGCCGAGAACTATGGCGGCAAGGCCATCGCCTCGTCGGCAGGGGGGACGAATTACGCCGTTGGCGGTGCGCAAACCGGAGTCATTCCCGGCGATACGACGCCGCTGGCCATCGCGAGTCTGCAGGCCCAGGCCGAGCTTTACCTGCAGCGGGTCAATTACCAGATCAGCCCGCAGACCCTGGTCATTGTCGACGGCAGTGCGTTCGGCAACAACATTCGACGGTCGCTCCAACTGGCGGCGGCGAATCCGGCACAAGGCGCCGCGATTGCGCAAAGCACGGTGACCCAGGGTGCGACCGATATCTTCTCTCTGGTGCTGCGGCTTTATTCGGCCGGCGCGCGCCACATCCTTTTGGCGAACTCGTCGGACCTCGGATTGCACCCGGCAGTGCGGGCGGCGGGCGCGCAGGCGATCGGAACGGCGACTGCGATGGCCGACGGTTACAACGGTGCGCTGGCAGCCCAGGTCGTTCCGCAGCTTCGCGCGACGCTGTCTGGCATCAACATCTACACGGTCGACTTCGGACAGTTGTCGAAGGACATCGTCGCCACCCCGGCGTCATTCGGCCTGTCGAATACGGCTTTGCCCTGCTATCCGTTCTTCAGTGCGCCGACTGCGCCGGGCTGTGCAACGCCGGCGCTGTTTGTGTGGTGGGCTGAATTGCATCCGTCGGCGGCGGTGCATGCCCTCGTCGCGCAGCGGGCCATCGCGGCGATCGGTAGCTGAAGGTTGCTCAGCGTATTCGCAAGCAGTACGGCGCCCAAGCGGGCGCCGTTTTCATTTCAGCTTGTCGCCGTAGCGCAGCCGCAGCGCCAGGATGAACACGGCCAGCGCCAGCGTAATGATGTTCGCCACGATCATCGGCCAGGCGCCGATCAGCAGGCCGTAGACCAGCCACAGCGTCACGCCGGCTATGAAGATCGCATACATGCCGACCGAGATGCCGTCGGTGCGCTTGGTCTTCCACGCCATTCGCGCTTGCGGCACGAAGGCGCAGGTGGTGAGGAACGCGGCGAGATAGCGGACAGTGTCGAACGGTGGCACGTTTTGAAGGCAGCAAGGGTGCGGCGCGCAGTCTAGCCCGCGCGAGAAAAGACGCCTGCGCACTGCGGCATACTCGACCACATGG